>NZ_JBFUES010000330.1:0-7152 GCF_056403875.1 Bradyrhizobium sp. P2_E8 | reverse complement strand
TCCGCGGAGGGACTCTGGATTGCTTCGCTGCGCTCGCAATGACGAGGAGGAGAGGTTGCGAGTCCATCTGTCACCGTCTTCGCGGAGGGAGCCCCTCACCCCAACCCTCTCCCCGTAAGAACGGGGCGAGGGAGCGCACCGTCGCTGTCGCAACACCCCGCATCATTTCCTTCATCTCCTCGTTGCATCGCTGGAACAAAATCGCGCTGGGCGTGTCATAGAGCCACCCATCCAGCCAACGTGTGGGTTGCTCCAAATAGTCAGATAATATGACTAGTCGGAACTAATCTTCTGTGAAATAGTGYCTTCCGCCGCCCGCAAAGGGCGGTTTGGGGGTGCCATGCTACCAATCGGCGCCCGAGATAAACACAAGATCACTCTTGGGAGACACGCCTGATGACCCCTAAAGCCCTCTTTGCGGCCACCGCTACCGCCGCGTTGTTGCTCGCGCTGCCGGCGAAGGCCGCCGAGCTCACCATCGGCTTCTCGCAGATCGGATCGGAATCCGGCTGGCGCGCGGCCGAGACCTCGGTCTCCAAGCAGGAGGCCACCAAGCGCAAGGTCAATCTCAAGATCGCCGACGCGCAGCAGAAGCAGGAAAACCAGATCAAGGCGATCCGCTCCTTCATCGCGCAGAACGTCGATGCGATCTTCCTCGCGCCCGTCGTCTCGACCGGCTGGGACTCGGTGCTGAAGGAAGCCAAGGAGGCCAAGATCCCGGTCGTGCTGCTCGACCGCGACATCGATCCCTCCGGCAAGGAGCTCTATCTCACCGCCGTCACGTCAGACAGCGTGCATGAAGGCGAGGTCGCCGGCGACTGGCTGGCCAAGACCGTCGGCAACAAGGCCTGCAGCATCGTCGAATTGCAGGGCACGGTTGGCGCCAGCGTCGCCGCCAATCGCAAGAAGGGCTTTGACACCGCCATCGCCAAGCATGCGAACCTGAAGGTGGTGCGCAGCCAGACCGGCGACTTCACCCGCGCCAAGGGCAAGGAGGTGATGGAGAGCTTCATCAAGGCTGAAGGCGGCGGCAAGTCGATCTGCGCGGTCTATGCGCATAACGACGACATGATGGTCGGTGCGATCCAGGCGATGAAGGAAGCTGGCCTCAAGCCCGGCAAGGATATCCTCACCGTTTCGATCGACGCGGTCCCCGACATCTTCAAGGCCATGGCTGCCGGCGAAGCCAATGCCACGGTCGAGCTGACGCCGAACATGGCGGGCCCCGCACTCGATGCCATCGCGGCCTTCAAGGACAAGGGCACCGTTCCGCCGAAGTGGATCCAGACCGAGTCCAAGCTCTATACAGCAGCCGACGATCCGCAGAAGATCTACGACAGCAAGAAGGGCCTCGGTTATTGAGGCGGGTGCCGCGCCGGGCCGCTCTTGGTGGTCCGGCGCCCCCCTTCGAAACCGCTGCGCGAACGAATAGGCTGGGTGTCCGCGTCATCAGCGGGCGCCGGTGGGAGTGACGTTGCTATGGAGAACAGCCCCGATCCTGCCTCGCCCCTTCTGGAGGTGCGCGGGATCAGCAAGAGCTTCGGTGCTGTGCGTGCGTTGCAGGAGGTCGACTTCACGCTTCGCGCCGGCGAGATCCATGCGCTGCTCGGGGAGAACGGCGCCGGCAAGTCCACGCTGATCAAGGTCGTCACCGGCGTATTCCCGCGCGATGCCGGCATCGTCCGGCTCGGCGGCGAGGAGGTCGCGCCGCGCTCGGCCAAGGCCGCGCTTCAGGCCGGCATCGCCACCGTCTACCAGGAGGTCAATCTGCTGCCGAATCTTTCGGTGGCGCAGAACCTGTTTCTCGACCGCCAGCCGATGCGCTTCGGCATCGTGCGCGACGGCGAGATGCGCCGCCGCGCCAAGACGCTGCTCGCCGACTTCGGCCTCGACATCGACGTATCATCGCCGCTCGGCAGCTATTCCGTCGCCGTGCAGCACGTCACCGCGATTGCGCGCGCCGTCGATCTGTCCGCGCGGGTGCTGATCCTGGACGAGCCGACCGCGAGCCTCGACCGTCACGAGGTCGAGATCCTCTTCGGCATCATGCGCCAGCTCGCGGGGCGCGGCATCGGCATCGTCTTCGTCAGCCACTTCCTCGACCAGGTCTACGAGATCTCCGACCGCATCACCGTGCTGCGCAACGGCCGCCTGGTCGGTGAGCGCGAGACTGCGTCGCTGCCGCGGATCGAATTGATCCGCATGATGCTCGGCCGCGAGCTTGCGGAGACCACCAGCGCACGGGCGGCGACGCGCGAGCATCAGGCGCGCGAGATCTGCGCGAGCTTCGAGAATTACGGCAAATCCGGCTATGTCGCGCCGTTCAATCTCGAGCTGCGCCATGGCGAGGTCGTCGGCCTTGCCGGCCTGCTCGGCTCGGGCCGCACCGAAACGGCGCGGCTGGTGTTCGGCGCCGAGCGCGCCGATCGCGGGCAGGCGAAGGTGGAAGGCGCGCCCGTGCGGCTGCACTCGCCGCGCGACGGCGTGCGCCACGGCTTTGGCTATTGCCCGGAGGAGCGCAAGACCGACGGCATCGTCGCCGAGCTCAGCGTGCGCGAGAACATCGTGCTGGCGCTCCAGGCCAAGCGCGGGCTGCATCGCCCGCTGTCGCGCCGCGAGCAGGACGAGATCGCGCGCCGCTACGTCAAGATGCTGGACATCCGTCCGCCCGATCCGGATCGCCCCGTGGGCCTGCTCTCCGGCGGCAACCAGCAAAAGGTGCTGCTGGCGCGCTGGCTCGCGACCTCGCCGCGGCTGCTGGTGCTGGACGAGCCGACCCGCGGCATCGACGTCGGCGCGCATGCCGAGATCATCCGCCTGATCCGCGAACTCTGTGACGATGGGCTCTCGCTGCTCGTGATCTCCTCGGAGCTGGATGAGATCGTGACCTATTCGGATCGGGTCGTGGTGCTGCGCGACCGCGCCCATATCGAGGAGCTCGCGGGCGAGGCGATCGATGTCGGCAACATTCTCGCGGCCATCGCGGCCGACGGCGCCGCCATCGCGCATGAGGGGCGGGCATGACAGCGCTGCTGCCGCGCCGCGGCCTTGCCCAGATCCTCGCATTGATCGTCATCCTCGCGGTCGACCGCGTGGTGTCGCCGCAATTCTTCGACCTGCGCCTCCAGGACGGCCGTCTGTTCGGCAGCCTGATCGACGTGCTCAACCGCGGCACGCCGGTGGCGCTGCTCTCGCTCGGCATGGTGCTGGTGATTGCGACGCGCGGCATCGACCTCTCGGTCGGCGCAATCATGGCGATCTCGGGCGCGATTGCGGCCAGCCTCGCTGACAGCCACGGCCTTCCGGTCGTGCTGGCGGCCGCGCTTGGCGCCGGCCTCGTCTGCGGCTTGTGGAACGGCTTTCTCGTCGCCGTGCTCGGCATGCAGCCGATCGTGGCGACGCTGATCCTGATGGTGGCGGGGCGGGGCATCGCCCAGCTCATCACCGAAGGGCGTATCGTGACGTTTTCCTCGCCCGACCTGGTCTGGCTCGGCAATGGCGCCATCCTCGGCCTGCCGGTGCCGGTCGCGATCGCCTTGGGCATGCTGATCCTCACCGGCGCGGTGGTGCGCGGCTCCGCGCTCGGGCTCCTGATCGAGGCGACCGGCGGCAATGCGCGGGCCAGCGAGCTTGCCGGCGTCGGTACCCGGGCGATGATCCTGTCGGTCTATGTCTGGTGCGGCGTCTGCGCCGCGTTGGCCGGCGTGATCGCCGCGGCCGACATCATGGGCGCGGATGCCAACAATGCCGGCCTCTGGCTCGAGCTCGATGCCATCCTGGCCGTGGTAATCGGCGGCACGTCGCTGTTCGGCGGCCGCTTCAGTCTTGTGCTCGCGGTGCTGGGGGCGCTGATCATCCAGACCATGAACACCGGAATCCTGTTGTCAGGCTATCCGCCGGAATTCAACCTGCTGGTCAAGGCGGTGGTTGTGCTCGCTGTTCTGCTGCTGCAATCTCCGAAATTCTCGGGGCTTGCCGGTATCGCTGCGCGGCTGCGGAGGACGAAAGCATGAAAGGCCTGCCGCCCGTCCTGATCACGGCCATCGTGCTCGTCGCGGGCTTCGCGCTCTGCGCCATGCAATTCCCCAACATCGCCTCCACCCGCGTGGTCGGCAATCTCCTCACCGACAACGCCTTCCTCGGCATCGTCGCGACCGGGATGACCTTCGTCATCATCTCCGGCGGCATCGACCTGTCGGTCGGCTCGGTGATAGGCTTTACCACCGTCTTCGTCGCGCTGGCGATCGAGCGCTGGGGCGTGCCGCCGCTGGTCGCCTTCGTCGCCATCCTCGCGCTTTCGGCGGCGTTCGGCGCCGCGATGGGCGCGGTCATCCATGTCTTCGACCTGCCGCCGTTCATCGTGACGCTGGCAGGGATGTTCCTGGCCCGCGGCGCGAGCTTCCTGCTCTCGACGGAATCGGTGCCGATCACCGCGCCGGTCTATTCCACCGTGTCCGACTTCGCGCTGCGGATGCCCGGTGGCGGACGCCTGACGGCGATTGCGATCATCATGCTCGTGATCGTGGTCGGCGGCGCCTTGCTGCTGCATCTCACCCGGTTCGGTGCCAATGTCTATGCACTCGGCGGCAGCCGGACGACCGCGAGCCTGATGGGTGTTGCGGTGGGCAAGATGACGGTGAAGATCTACATGCTGTCGAGCCTGCTCGCGGGAATCGCCGGCATCGTGTTCTCGTTCTACACCAGTGCCGGCTACTCGCTCTCCGCCGTCGGCGTCGAGCTCGACACCATCGCGGCCGTCGTGATCGGCGGCACGCTGCTCACGGGCGGGCAGGGCTCTGTGATCGGCACCTTCCTCGGCGTGCTTATCCAGGGCCTGATCCAGACCTACATCAATTTCGACGGCACGCTGTCGAGCTGGTGGACCAAGATTGCGACCGGCGTATTGCTGTTCGCCTTCATTGCCTTGCAGCAGGGGCTGGTCGCGCTCGCGCGCCGGCCCGTGGCCAAACGCGCGGGAGCTGCCACATGACCTCGCGCATCGTCGTCATCCCGACGCGCCGGGCTCACTCCAACCACGCGGAAGTGGCCCGCTCGATCGGCGTCGACATCATCGCCGGCCGCTACGCGGAGGGGACACGCCTGCCGGGTGATGCCGAGATGATCGCGATGTTCGGCGTGTCACGGCCGGTGCTGCGGGAGAGCGTGAAGACGCTGGTAGCCAAGGGCCTGCTCACTACCAAGGCGCGGGTCGGCACCGTCGTGCGCGAGCGCGCGGCCTGGAACATGTTCGACGCCGACGTGCTGGCCTGGCATCTCGACGCCGGCATCGACAAGCGTTTCCTCAACGACCTCGCCGAGATCCGTCTTGCGGTCGAGCCGCGCGCGGCCGAGCTCGCAGCGAAGCAGCGGTCCGAGGAGGACGTCGTCGAGCTCCGGCGCAGCATGGAGTGCATGCGCCGTGAAGCCTCCGACTCGGTGGGCTTTGCCGATGCCGACCTCGCGCTCCACGTTGCCGTGGCGCGGGCCTCCGGCAATCTGTTCATGCGCTCGATCGGGCATGTCATCGAGGCCGCACTTCGCGCCTCCTTTCTGCTCAGCGCGCCGGTCGAGCCGGAGGACCGCGACACCGTGCTGCTCTGGCATCAGAAGATCATCGACGCGATCGAGGCCGGCGATGCCGAGGCGGCATCGGAGGCCATGATCTATGTCATTCACAACGGCATGCACCGCCACGAGGGTACGGTGATCGAGACCGCCCCGGCCGATGCGCTGCCATCAGCGGATACTGGAGAATAAGCGTGACCGACCTTCGCATCGCCATCGTCGGCTTCGGCAAGATCGCGCGCGACCAGCATGTCGGCGCGATCGCAGCGGTACCGGGCGCGACGCTCGCGGCCGTTGCCAGCCGCAATGCCTCGCTGCCTGAGCTGCCGCATTTTGCGACCATCGAGGAGCTGCTGGAGAAGGGCCCGGTGATCGACGCGGTCTCGCTCTGCACGCCGCCGCAGGTGCGGCGCGCCCAGGCCGCCGCAGCGCTCGCCGCCGGCAAGCACGTCATGCTGGAGAAGCCGCCGGGCACCGGCGTTGCCGAGCTGGACCCGCTGATTGCCATGGCGGCCGATGCCAAGTGCACGCTGTTTGCGACCTGGCATTCGCGCCATGCACCGGCGGTCGAGCCGGCCCGTGAATGGCTGGCGACGCGCCGGATCAAGTCCGTGCACATCAACTGGAAGGAAGACGTCCGCGTCTGGCATCCCGGCCAGGCCTGGATCTGGGAGCCGGGCGGGCTCGGCGTGTTCGATCCCGGCATCAATGCGCTGTCGATCCTGACCCGCATCCTGCCGAAGCCGGTGTTCGTCACCGCGGCAGACCTTGCCTTCCCCGCCAACTGCCAGGCACCGATTGCCGCGAACCTGAACCTGACCGACATCAACGGCCTGCCCATCACCGCCGAATTCGATTTCCGCCAGACCGGGCCGCAGAGCTGGGATATCGTCGTGGAAACCGACCAGGGCCGGATGACCTTGTCCGGCGGCGGGCGTCGGATGGCTGTCGACGGCAAGGCCATTGCCGAGGCGTCCGATCAGGAATATTGCGAGCTGTACCGGCGCTTTGTCGCGCTTGCGGCGACCGGCGCAAGCGATGTCGATCTGGCGCCGCTGCGTCTCGTCGCCGACGCCTTCCTGCTCGGCAGGCGCACGATCGTCGAACCTTTTGTGGACTGAACATGGCTGGCTCGAAAATCACAAAAGACGTTTTCGGAAAGCTGYCGGACGGCCGCAATGTCGAGCGCATCGTGCTGCGCGGGGAGGGTGGCTTTGAGGCCCGCATCATCACCCATGGCGCGGTGATCCAGGCGCTGATCGCGCCGGACGCCAAAGGCGGCTATGACGACGTCGTGCTCGGCCATGACGCCTTCGCCGGCTATCTCGCCGAACGTAAATTCCTGGGCGCCACCGTCGGCCGCTACGCCAACCGTATCGCCAAGGGACGGTTCTCGCTCGGTGGCGAGACGGTACAGCTCCCCGTCAACAATGGCCCGAATGCGCTGCATGGCGGCCTCGACGGCTTCGACCGCAAGCTCTGGGAGATCGCCGGGATCGACGAGGGCGCCGAGCCCGCGGTGACGCTCACCTATGCGAGCCCCCACGGCGAGGAGAACTATCCGGGCCGCCTCGATGTGCGCCTGAC
>NZ_JBFUES010000329.1:0-7155 GCF_056403875.1 Bradyrhizobium sp. P2_E8 | reverse complement strand
CGGTGGCCACCGAGGGATTGAAGCCGTTCAACGTCTACGCGGCCGACGCCGACCGCGCCAAGGCCGCCAAGATGCCGGTGGTCGCGATCGTGATCGGCGGGCTTGGCGTCGGCGCCGCCAAGACCACCGACGCGATCATGAAGCTGCCGGCCGCGGTGACGCTGGCCTTCACGCCCTATGGTTCCGATCCCGGCAAGCTCGCCGAGCGGGCCCGCACGCAGCGCCACGAGATCTTCCTCCAGATCCCGATGGAGCCCTACGACTTCCCGGACAACGATCCGGGCCCGCAGACCCTGCTGACCTCGCTCAGCGCCGACCAGAACATGGACCGCCTGTACTGGCACCTGAGCCGGATGCAGGGCTATGCCGGCATCACCAATTTCATGGGCGCCCGCTTCGTGGCGACGGACGCGGCGATGCAGCCGATCATCCGCGAAGCGGCCAAGCGCGGCCTCGGCTTCTTCGACGACGGCTCCTCGCCCCGCAGCATCGCGCCGCAGGCCGCAGCGAGCCARGCGATGCCGTTCGGCAAGGGCGACATCGCGATCGACGTGGTGCCGACCCCGGCCGAGATCGACCGTGCGCTGAACAAGCTCGAATCGGCGGCGCGCGAGCGCGGCGCGGCCATCGGCACCGCCTCCGCCCTTCCCGTCTCGATCGAGCGCATCAGCGCCTGGACCAGGACATTGGGCGACCGGGGTATCCTATTGGTGCCATTGACAACCGCGATGCTGAAATCAAAATCCAGCTAAATCAACGAATTGGTACGGCACAGCTCCAGGCGGGGCCGGTCAAGCCCTACCGAGAGCACGCAAGAGGTCTGGCGGAATGGCGCGTTACGAGGATCTGCCCTACCGGACCTGCGTGGGAGTGATGCTGATCAACACGAAGGGGCTGGTGTTCATCGGCCGCCGCGCCGGCGGCATCGAGCATGTCGACGACGCCCATGTCTGGCAGATGCCGCAGGGCGGCGTCGATCCCGGCGAGGACACCTGGGAGGCCGCCAAGCGCGAGCTCTATGAGGAGACCAGCGTGCGCTCGGTCGAGCGGCTCGGCGAGGTTCCGGACTGGCTGATCTACGACATCCCGCGCACGGTTGCGGGGCGCGCCTGGAAGGGCCGCTATCGCGGCCAGCGCCAGAAATGGTACGCGGTGCGCTTCACCGGCAAGGACAGCGAGATCAACGTCGAAAACCCCGGCGGTGGCGGCCACAAGGCCGAATTCGTCAGCTGGCGCTGGGAGCCGATGAAGAATCTGACCGGGTTGATCATTCCGTTCAAACGCCCGGTCTATGAGCGCGTGGTGAAGGAGTTTTCCGCGCTGGCGGAGGAATAGTTTGCACCGTCACTCCGGGGCGTGCGAAGCACGAACCCGGGATCTCGGAATTCCGGGGCTGGTCTTTCGGACCGTCCCGGAATGACGATCAGAGAAGTGACCGCATGTCGAACGACAACAAACCCTACCGTCCCAATGTCGGGATCGCGCTGTTCAATGCCGATGGCCGCGTGCTGATCTGCCACCGATTCAAGGGCGACGGCCCCGAGATCATCCTGCCGGGCCTCGACTGGCAGATGCCGCAGGGCGGCGTCGATGAAGGCGAGAATTTGCGCGACACCGCGATGCGCGAGCTCTGGGAGGAGACCAGCGTGACCAGCGCCGACTATCTCGGGGAGACCGACTGGCTCACCTATGAATTCCCGCCCTATGACGGCCCGCAGACTCATCGGCTGGCGAAGTTCCGCGGCCAGCGCCAAAAGTGGTTCGCGCTGCGCTTCACTGGCAAGGATGACGAGATCGATCCGCTGACGCCGCGCAACGACCAGCCCGCAGAGTTCGACGCGTGGCGCTGGGAGCGCCTCGACCGCGTCGCCGATCTCGTGGTGCCGTTCCGCCGCGAGGTCTATCAGGCCGTGGCGAAGCAGTTCGCGCCCTTCGCGAACTAAAACGTCGAAAACAACCCCATGCACAGTAGAGTGGGGGTTGGAATCATTCGAGGATTTTCGCCGGAGATTTGTGTGTGAGGGATCCACCATTCTCTCGTTCCCTCCCCCGCAAGGGGGAGGGAACGTACCGCCGTCGCGGCACTAGTCGGGCCTAATCTCAAGCAGCGCTAATTGATCGGCCCCACCGTGAACGGGCCGATCGCGATCACGTGGCAGTCGCTGTCGCGCCGGGCGCAATCGGCCAGCGCGGAATTGACGGYGGTCTGCTCGTCGGCGGCCTTCAGGCCGAGGCCGGGCCGGCCCGCGGTGCCGACAGCGACGGCATTCCAGCCCATGGCGTCGGCGAGCTTGCGCACGACATCGCTACGCGCGTCCGCCACGATCGAAGCGTTGGAAGCGGCATTGAAGAAGCCGGTGGTCCTGAACAGGGTCGGGATCGGCACGACGAAATTGTCGTCGATCGCGACGACCAGGCAGGCGACGCCCGCGATCGCGCCGCACGATTCCAGGGAGCGCCGCGCCGCGTCGTCGGCGGACGAGGCGCCCAGTACCATGAAATATTGTCCGCCCGGGCCGAGCGCGACCGAGCGGGATTTCGCCGCCGGCACGAACATGTTCTCGAGCCGGACTTTCTGGGGATCGCGCACCATCGGAAAGTCCTTCGGCGCGAACGGCCGCTCGGTCATGGCATCGTGCCGCACCCAGGGCTGCGGCGGCATCGGCGGCTTGCCGTGGATGTAGACCACGGTGTTGCCGACCGCATAGAGCTCGCAGCGCCGCGGCGATTGCGCGGCATCGGCGCGCTTCTGGCACTGGTCGAGCGCGGCGTTGCGCGCGGCCTCCTCGTTCGCCTGGTTCAACGCCGAGCCGGTGAAGCCGCCGATATTGAGCGCGAAGGCCTTGTAGTCGCCGGCGGCGGCATAGTCGCCAGCCAGGTAGTTGCGGACGCGCTCGTTGATGAAGGGCACACTGTCGGCGGCAAACTTGCCTGAGATCGGCGAGGCGGATGGCGACGGCGCGGGCATTGGAGCCATCGCCGCGCTGGCGTTCGGCGCCATCGGTGTCATCGGCGCCTTTGCGATCTGGGTCGCTGTCGGGCTCGGCGCAGCACTTGGTGTCGCGGCCGGCGTCACTGCGGCGGTCGCGGTCTGCTTGAGCTTGGTGTTGTAGAGGAAGCCGGTGACGCCGATGGCGACGATCGAGACGACTGCGACCACAAGCGGCCACATCCACACGGGTGCGGCGGCCAGCTTGGAGGCGGGCTTCTTCAGCTGCGGCTTCGAATAGGTGCCGTCCTCGCGCCGCATCGCCACCATGTAGGCGTGCACCGGCGTCGGGATGTTCTTCACCTCTTGTTCGCCGATATCGGCGAACTGCACCGACAGCTTGTTGGCGACCTGCTCGTGCACGGCACGGGAGACGCAGATGCCGCCGACCTCGGCGAGGCCTTCCAGCCGCGCGGCGATGTTGACGCCGTCGCCGAGCAGATCGCCGTTGCGTTCGACCACGTCGCCGATGGTGATGCCGATGCGGAACGACATCTGCCGGCTCGGCGGATAGGCCATGTTGCGGGTCCGCAAGGACTCCTGGATGTCGATCGCGCAGCGCACCGCGTCCACCGCGCTCGGAAATTCCGCGAGCACGGCATCGCCGGCGGTATTGAAGATGCGGCCGTTCGCCTTTGCGATGAAATCGTCGATGACTTCGCGGTAAGAGGCGAGGCGCCGCAGCGTCTCCTCCTCGTCTTCCGCCACCAGCCTCGAATACCCGGCAATATCGGCTGCGAAAATCGCTGCGATCTTGCGTTTCATCTGCCACCGGCCCCCGGAACAAAATTCGCGGGCGAAGAATGCCGCTATCGGCGGCGCGGTGCAACAAAGTTTCAGCGCCCGCCACTTCCGTGACGAGCGCTGAATTTATTCAGGAATTTCTTGCAGGAATTTCGCGTTCGAGCCCCGAAGCGATGCCCCGGGGCTTAATGCATAGCCGTCGAGCTGAGCTGCTGCTGAATGCTCTTGAAGTGGTCGAGCCGCTCGATGGCCTGATCGAGTTCGCCGCCTTCGTGCTCCTTCAGCCCCTCTTCCATCTCCGCGATGGTCTCGGCGAACTGGGCACGGTCGAGCTCGTCCAGCGAGGTCGCAACGTCGGCGAGCACGGTTAGGCCCTTCTCCGAGACTTCGGCAAGACCGCCGAGCACGATGATCTTCTCGTGCCTGCCGCCGGTGGTGACGGTGAGGATGCCGGGCCGGATCGCAGCCACGACCGGCGCATGCCCCGCCAGCACGCCGAAGTCACCCTCGACGCCGGGGATGTCGACCTGGTCGACCTCACCCGAGAATGCGAGCTTTTCCGGAGAGACGAGATCGAAGTGGAAGGTGGCCATGGGTGTTTCCGCTTGCTTTGCCTGTCACCCGCGGGCCTGACCCGCGGGTCCATCCATCAAAATTCTCTTTCGATGGATCGCCGGGACTTTAGTTCGAAGACGCGCTTCGCGCTGTAGCCCGGCGATGACGAGATGCTTAGGCCGCTTCCGCCGCCAGCTTCTTGCCCTTCTCGACCGCCTCTTCGATGGTGCCGACCATGTAGAAGGCGGCTTCCGGCAGGTGGTCGTACTTGCCTTCCACCAGGCCCTTGAAGCCCTTGATGGTGTCGGCGAGGTCGACGAACTTGCCCGGCGATCCCGTGAAGATTTCGGCGACGTGGAACGGCTGCGACATGAAGCGCTCGACCTTGCGGGCGCGGGCCACGGTCAGCTTGTCCTCTTCCGAAAGCTCGTCCATGCCGAGAATGGCGATGATGTCCTGAAGCGCCTTGTAGCGCTGGAGCACCTGCTGGACCTGACGAGCGACCGCGTAGTGCTCCTCGCCGACGACCAGCGGGGAGAGCATGCGCGAGGTCGAGTCGAGCGGGTCCACCGCCGGGTAGATGCCCTTTTCGGCGATCGAGCGCGACAGCGTGGTGGTCGCGTCCAGATGCGCGAACGAGGTCGCGGGCGCCGGGTCGGTCAAGTCGTCGGCCGGAACGTAGATGGCCTGCACCGAGGTGATCGAGCCCTTCTGCGTGGTGGTGATGCGCTCCTGCAGCGCGCCCATGTCGGTCGCGAGCGTCGGCTGATAACCCACCGCCGAAGGAATACGGCCGAGCAGCGCCGACACTTCCGAGCCGGCCTGGGTGAAGCGGAAGATGTTGTCGACGAAGAACAGCACGTCCTGGCCCTTGTCGCGGAAGTCTTCCGCAATGGTCAGACCGGTGAGCGCGACGCGGGCGCGGGCGCCGGGCGGCTCGTTCATCTGGCCGAACACCAGCGCGCACTTCGACTTCACGCTCGGATCCGGATTGTGCGGATCGGCGTTGACCTTGGACTCGATGAACTCGTGATAGAGGTCGTTGCCCTCGCGGGTACGCTCGCCGACGCCGGCGAACACGGAGTAACCGCCGTGCGCCTTCGCGACGTTGTTGATCAGCTCCTGAATCAGCACGGTCTTGCCGACGCCGGCGCCGCCGAACAGGCCGATCTTGCCGCCCTTCGCGTAGGGAGCGAGAAGATCGACGACCTTGATGCCGGTGACGAGAATTTCAGCTTCGGTGGACTGGTCGGTGTAGGTCGGCGCTTCCTGGTGGATGGCGCGCAGGCCTTCCGACTTGACCGGGCCGGCTTCGTCGATCGGCTCGCCGATGACGTTGATGATGCGGCCGAGCGTGCCTTCGCCGACGGGAACGCGGATCGGCGAACCGGTGTCGGTCACTTCCTGGCCGCGGACGAGACCTTCGGTGGTGTCCATCGCGATCGTGCGCACGGTGGACTCGCCGAGATGCTGGGCGACTTCRAGCACCAGGCGGTTGCCGCCGTTCTTGGTCTCGAGCGAGTTGAGAATGGCCGGGAGGTGGCCTTCGAACTGCACGTCGACGACGGCGCCGATGACCTGGGTAACGCGACCGGACTGGGCTGCCATTGAATGTCTCCTTCGATCCGAACTTCTAGACCACGGTCAATCGACCGGGATGTTGCGTTTGACGGGTACCGATGCGTCCTTGCTAGACGGCTTCGGCGCCCGAGATGATTTCGATCAGTTCCTTGGTGATCTGCGCCTGACGCGTGCGGTTGTAGACCAGCGTCTGCTTGCGGATCATCTCGCCGGCGTTGCGCGTCGCGTTGTCCATCGCGCTCATCTGCGCGCCGTAGAACGAGGCGTTGTTCTCGAGCAGCGCGCGGAAGACCTGGACCGCGAGGTTGCGCGGCAGAAGGCGCGTGAGGATCTCATCCTCCTCCGGCTCGTATTCGTAAGACGTCGTGCTGGCGGCGGCGCCCTCCTCGACCACCAGCGGGATGATCTGCTGGGCGGTCGGGATCTGGGCGATCACCGAGCGGAAGCGCGAATAGAACAGCGTGCAGACGTCGAATTCACCGGCATCGAAGCGGGCCAGCACCTTCTTGGCGATGTCCTCGGCGTTGACGAAGCCGAGCTGGCGAACGCTGCGCAGGTCGAGATGCTCGACGATCTGCTTGTCGAACTGGCGGCGCAGCTGCTCGTAACCCTTGCGGCCGACGCAGAAGAATTTCACTTCCTTGCCCTGCGCCATCAGCGCCAGAGCGCGCTCGCGGGCGAGACGCACGATCGAGGAGTTGAAGGCGCCGGACAGGCCGCGCTCGCCCGTGCAGACCAGCAGCAGGTGGACCTGGTCCTTGCCGGTGCCGGCCAGCAGCGTCGGCGCGCCGGGCGAGCCCGCCGCGGCGCTGGCGATGTTGGAGATCACCGCGCTCATCTTGTCGGCATAGGGACGTGCAGCTTCGGCAGCGGTCTGCGCGCGGCGCAGCTTCGAGGCCGCGACCATCTGCATGGCCTTGGTGATCTTTTGCGTCGCCTTGGTGGAGGCGATGCGGACGCGCATGTCTTTAAGTGACGCCATTCTTCGTCCCCGACGGTTCGATCCCTCGCGGTCAAACCGCTAGCCTGTCTCTGTCGTCATGCCCGGGCCTGTCCCGGGCATCCACGTCTTCGTCTTTCCACGCGGCAAGGCGTGGATGGCCGGGACATCAAATGCGAAGACGCGCTTCGCGCTTTTGGCCCGGCCGTGACGGTTCTTACGCGAAGCTCTTCGCAAAACCTTCGACCACCGACTTCAGCTTGGCAGCGGTGTCGTCGGAGAGATCGCGGCTGTCGCGGATCGAATTGAGGATCTCGACGTTTTTGCCGCGCAGCAGCGAGAGCAG
>NZ_JBFUES010000328.1:0-7167 GCF_056403875.1 Bradyrhizobium sp. P2_E8 | reverse complement strand
GCACCATAGCGCGTCACGGCGGCACCCACGCGCCGAGCGTCATACGCGATCCTACGATCGCCGACGTTTCGCGGCCATGGATGGATTGTATGGGTGACGGCGTTGACCTGCTTGGCATCGCCGGCGGTCATGGTGATGGTTTCGGAACGCTGGAAGTAGCGGTCCATCTCGTCATGACCGGCAAGACCGTAACATCCCCCGAGCAGCAAAGGCGCGAACAGAACCAGATACCTTTTGGTCATCTCTCGCTCCTAGTTGAGGGTCTTTACGACCGGCTGCTCGGCGGCGGCAGCCGGGGGCGGAACGGGCGTCCTGAGCTCGGGAGCGATGATGTGGCCGTACGGGCCCTTCACATCGCCGCCGGAATTGACGTAGTCATCGTACCGCTTGCGGACTTCCATCTGGCCGTTGAGGAAGAAATCGACGTCATTGGCTGGCAGGCGCGAATCGAGCGGAGACGCCAGTCGCTGACCGGGCACCGCCGGCGCGACCAGGTGCGGCGTGACGATGATGACCAGATCCGTTTCCTGCTGCTGGTACGACTTGCTGCTGAACAAGGCTCCAAGCACCGGCACCGAGCCGATCCAGGGCAATTGCGAGACATCCTGCCGGTTGCGGGTCTGCAGCAGGCCGGCAATGGCAAAGCTCTGGCCGTCGCGCAATTCGACCGTGGTTCGCGCATCGCGGCGCGTCAGCGCTGGAACTGTCGTCCCCTGAATCGTCACCGCATTGGCGAAATCAAGCTCGCTGACCGACGGCTCGACCCGAAGATTGATCACGCCGCGCGAGAGCACCGTGGGTACGAAGGCCAGCTCGACGCCGAACTTCTTGTAGTCGATGGTGACAGTGGGAAATCCGTTCGTCGTCGTGTTCGGGATCGGCACTGGAAATTCACCGCCGGCCAGGAAGCGGGCAGCATCGCCGGACAGTGTGGTCAAATTCGGCTCCGCTAGTCGACGCGCCAATCCTTTTGTTTCCAATGCGGTGATCAGCAGATCGACCGAGCCGCCGTTGCTGGTTCGAATGAGACTGGTCAGCAAGCTTCCGAACGGGGCCGGCGCGATACCGCCCGCGGTCCCCAACAGCGTCCCTACCGTTCCGAGGACCGGAAGGCTGCCTGACCCCGGAGGCGCACCGATCGGCTGTCGGGCTGCAGTCGCCACTCCAAGCCCGGTATTCCCAACGTTGGTGCCGTTGGCATTCGCCGCATAAAGGTTCACGCCGAGGTCTCGACCGGCCTCCCGGCTGACCTCGAGGAAGCGCACCTCCAGCATCACCTGCTGCGGCGCTGCGACGCTCATCGCGTTGACGACAGTGCCGACTTTCCCGACGGTGCTGGTGGCGATTGCCATGGCCCGCTCGGCCGCAACCGCGTCGGCGGCGGTTCCGCTGAGCACCACCTGGCCCTCGGAGGCGGAGACGCGAACACCCTGCATGCCGGTGCCGGTCCGGATGTTCTGCTGCAGATTGCCGGTATCGATCACGACCTCGACATCGAGGACCCCGATCTGCTTCATCGAGCTATCGAACAGGATAACGTTGGTGGTGCCGGTCTGCTTGCCCTGGACATAGATCATGTGGTCGCTCAGCGACTTCACATCGACGATGTCGGGCGAGCCCGCGACAATGGTCGAAAACGCCGTATCGACCTTGAAGGTGCGCGACTTATTGACGACCACCCTGACCCGCTGGACCTCGTTCATTTCGCTGACGAAGACACCGCCGGAGGAACCCCGCCGGTCTGCGGCCGCCGCGTGGTCAGCGCACCCAAATGAGGCCGCCGCCGCGCCAAGCCCCATCATGCCGAAGGCGAGAAGCTTCCCTACCCTCATACCTGAAACGCGACCGCCACCCATTCGAGTCCCCCCACCGCGATCCACGGCTGTCCCGCAAATCTACGTGCTCGATATCCCCAAAAGTTCCCCTGCGCGCACCATGTCGCAGAGTTTACAATTCATCCCATTACAAATCGTTATTTGGTATTTCCAACATCACACGCCTCATTAGGCCTCCTTGCAAGAAGAGACGCTTACCGCACCGCGGCAAGTGCGGAGAAAACTTGGCAATGTTGCCAGCGCGCACCACTTTTTCCCGCCCGCATGGAACTATCCTGCTTGCGCCTCGGGACGGATTGCCGCAGCTCCTGCGCTTGGCAAGCGCCCTATCGGTTCTCGGCAATCGACTCAGACCCTGGGAACCCGCTAGAACGGAACCTTGGTGGAGGCGCTCGGCGCATTCAATGAGGTTCCCCATATCGGCATGATCATGGTGAAGCCCGGCTGAGATGCGGTAACAGTGGCAGGAGAGCTTGCCGCCGCCGGYGCGCTCACCGTCGGTGTGGAACCGCCATTCATGTACAGATAGGGAGCAGCATCCTGCTTTTGCGCATCGGACAGAGGATCGCCGCTGCAACTCGGCGTGGTTTTTTGGATGGCCGCAGTGCTGTAGCAGCCGATCATGATTGCCCGGGCAGCGGCATCCGATAGGGTCCGCAGCGATTGCATGGTGATCGCATATCGACCGAAATCGAAAATCGCGAACATCAATGTGAAAAGCGGCACGGCGACGAGGCAAAACTCCAGCGCCGCGGTGCCGCGCCGATCGAGCTTCCTCATCACTGCACCAATGTTACATATTGGGTGCTGGGCAGCTTCGTGGACGTCGGGCACCCTGTGCTGTCGAAGGTAGCATTGCCATTGAACGCGATCGATTTGGCGATCAACTCGCCACACCCGCCCCCGCTCAAGCTGATCGTCGGATTTCCCTGGAACGTCACCGCCGCATTTGGCAAGTACATGGTCCCACTCAAGTTGATATTGCTGTTGCCACCAATGGTCACGGCAACATTGCTCTGATCGTATATCGACATGTTGGCGAACAAGCCGGCGAAGGGCTGAAGCACAGACGGAAGCTGCGAGGTCGCCACTGACGGATTGCCCCCGATGGTGATGGTTCCAGTGCCTTTCATGTCAAAACTCGCACCCGGCAACAGGATGAACAATGCCGTTCCCGAGATCGCCGTGGTGCCCTTCAGAGTCAGCGTTCCGGAAATAAAATATACGCCACCAGTCAGATTGATCGTGGTATTTCCCGTCAAGCTCACGTTGTTGTTCTTGCATGGAGTCGCTGCCGTATACGCGACCAGATTGCTCCCCGTACAATTCGAGAGTGTCGGTAGGGTAACCGCATCCAGCACGGAGAAGGGATTGTTGACCGGCGGCATATAGGTGTATGCGGGACCACAGAATTGTGAGGCGCCCGTACAGCCGCCTGCAGACGATAGCGAGCCGACATTCATGGTCATCCCGCCAYCGGTGAAGTTCAGTGCGTTGCCGGCCGTACCATTCGCGGCCATGCCGCAATTCGGCGCATTGATGTTCGGGCTGCCCTGGAAACTGATAGACGTCAATGACAGAGCGCATGGCGGCTTCGGAAGACCCTGCACTGCCGCAACCGCTGTCGCGCCGATGGTAACGGTCGAAATGCCAAGCACTTTTGCTAGGTAGGTTGGCTGTTGCTGGGTCACAGTGGCCTGAACGAAATTTGTTCCGCTGGCCCCGGGCCACGACGTGAGCGACGCGATCTGGACGGTTTGCGTGGTTCCACTCGGAAGGCTGCCGAGACACCGCGCGCCGGGATAAGCGGTGGTGTCGCCCCCGTTGCAGAAGGAGTGCTGTGCCGCAAACTGCTTGGCGCGATAGTCCACCGTATTTGAGACCGCGCAGGGTGGCGAGTTCAGGCATGCCTGCTGGACGCCGCCCGAATAGGCTGCCGCATCGGCGGCATTCTGCGCGTGTTTCTTGGTGACGTACCACGATCCCGCCTCGCCCCCCAGCGCAAGTGCTCCTATCAGCGGCACGAGGGCGACGACGGTTGCGAATGCGACTGAACCTCGACGGCTGCGGAGCAAATTGCGCATGGAATACTCCTATTGAAACCGTTCCGAGTAAGGCAGTGTGTACGTACAACCATTGCCGGCACCGCTCGTGCACAACACCGAACTCAGCACCATGGGTGTCAGGGTGACGGTGGTCGTGTATGAATAGTACCTGGGCGGTATATCGTTGCCGGCAGAGCAGACAGCGCTGCTCTCACCGCAAATGATCTGGAAATTGGAGATCGGATACCTGGAGTCAGCCTTGGCGACTGCGGCTGTCGTCCAACTCGACGCGTTCGTAACGTCGGTCGGCGGGGAATACTGGATGGATTGGCCGAAGGCGCGCAATGCCTGCCACGCGGATATGTACTGGAAGCCGGCGATCGCTAGGTCGGCAAGCGGCAGAAGCAGACTCATGATCAGGAAAAGGTAGACGATGGTCATTTCGAACGCGACTGCGCCACGCCGATCCGCGAGGAAAGGCGCTTTGCGGCTCATTGGTCTGGCCCGACAGGCGCGAACCGTGCTCATGGTCTCCTATCCCGTGCCTAGATCTGCTTGAACGAACGAAGGAGATGCAGAAACGGACTTGCTCCCAAAATGACGAACATGGCCGGAAGCAGGAACAGCACCATCGGAATGGTCAGCTTGGCGCCGAGCTTGTGTGCTCTTTCTTCCAGCTTGGTAATGCGTTCCTGACGGAGATCCACAGCGATACTGCGCAGAGCCTGGCTCAACGGCGTGCCGTATTGCAGGCTTTGGCTGACCATCGTGCCGAAACGGCGCAGGCCATCCGAAATAGATCCCAACTTCTCGAATGCCTCGGCGCGATTCGGTGCGATGCGGAGATCATCGAGAAGACCGCGCAGGACCCGGGCCATTGCCGGATTTGACGCGCTCATCTCTTCCGCGACGCGTTCCAGCCCGCTCTCCAGGCCCATTCCAGCCTCGCTGCACACAACCAGCAGGTCGATGGTATCAGGCGTGCCCAGTCGGATCGCCGCATCAAACCGTCGTTTCAGCATCCACAGAATCAACCGCGGCCCCATGATTCCGAACACCACGCCGAACAGCGTGAAGATCAGCACGTCCATCGGATCCTTCCCCGAAAGCTGCGCAACGAGCAGGGCAAGGATCGGGAACGAGAACATGCTGACCGTCTTGACGCCGATCCAGATCGGCAAGGTCCGATAATGATTGAAGCCCGATGACTGAAGGACCGTTCGTAGCTGGTCCAGATTCTCCTCGGCGTAGAAGCGCCGATACCGCGTGCCGATCGATGAAAACCAACCGATCATGTCCTGTGATGATGTCGCCTGGCCAGGAACGCCCATCACGGCTTTCGACACCCGCGCGTCCAGTGTGCGAAGGTGTATTTCGCGGATGATCAACACGAAGGTCGCAGTCGCAGCTGCCATCGCGAGGGCCACCAAACTAAGACCGGCACTCATAGTGCTGTTTCCCTTCTGATCATCCAGCGTATCACCAGGTGTCCGACAAGCACTGATCCTGCAGCGTAAGCCAGGAGCATGTTTCCGGTCGGATCATGGAACAGCAAATTTACGGTGGTCGGGTTGATCCAGTACAGCAATCCGCCGATGATGAGGGGCGAGAGCGAAAGCGCGCGTGAGGAGAAGATCACCTCTCCTGCCAGAGCCTTCGCGCGCGCAGCCAGCGCAACACGCTGACTCACGGTCTCTCCTAGTGTCTGCAAGGTTTCGGCCAAACTGCCGCCCGACTTCAACTGGACTGCGAGTGTCACCGCAAACATCGCATACTCGGCGACCTGCGTTCGMCGATAGATGGCTTCTACAGCCTCCTCCGGAGGTCTCCCCAGGTTCAATTCGCTGCATACCAGCGCAAATTGCCCGGCGGTCGGTTGCGGCATCTCGCGCGCGATGGTGCGGAACGCCTCGTTCACGGGCAGCCCCGATCGAACAGTGCTCGTCACCAATTGGATGGTGTCAGGCAGCTGTCGGAAGAGTTGATTGACGAAGCGACGCTGCTGCCATCCAAATAGCCCTCGCACCACCAGGACGGCGACAATTGCAGCCGCGATGGACACGTGCAGGATGGAAAACTCGAGCACGCGACTATTAACATAAAAGACTGCTATTGCAGCGAAGACACCGGCAAGCAGCGTGTAGGCCGGGTGCCAGGCGTATACGACCGCGGGCTTGTAATTGGTCATCCGGTGGAGAAATTGCGAGCGGGACCCGGCCGCGGAACGACGAATGGAAATCAGGCTGGCCGCGTGTGAGGCCGGCAGCGCTATCGCTAGCTGACGATCCATGCGCTGTTCTCGGGCGTCGAGCCACAACGATATGGCTGACGCGCACAGCAGGAGCATCAGGACAGTGATAATCACAAAAGACGGAATCATATTTGCCTCATGGCCTCGGCCCAGGCGCGATCAAGTCCGTAATAGACAAGACGGCTCTTGAACTTCGGGATTGCGTGGGTGGATCTGTAGATGCCCGATATCCGCCCGTGAACGTCCTCGTCCTGGTACTGGAACGATGCGATGTCGTTAGTGGTGATCACATCGCCTTCGAGGCCGATCACTTCGCTGATCTGGACGATACGGCGCTGCCCATCCCGCATGCGCTCGATTTGTACGATAATATCCAGCGCCGCGACGATCTGGCTTCGAATTGCCCGCGTCGGCAGGTTGACCTGCCCCATCTGCACCATGTTTTCGATGCGGGTCAGCGCATCGCGGGTGCTGTTGGCATGCACCGTAGAGATCGAACCGTCATGGCCGGTGTTCATCGCTTGCAGCATGTCAAACGCTTCGGCACCGCGCACCTCGCCTACGATGATCCGGTCAGGACGCATGCGCAGGGCGTTCCACAATAGATCGCGTTGCGTCACCAGCCCTGTGCCCTCGATGCTGGGAGGCCGCGTCTCCAGGCTGATCACATGCGGCTGCTGAAGTTGCAGCTCAGCCGCATCCTCGATCGTGACAACGCGCTCGCTGTGATCAATGAACTGGCTCATCGCGTTCAACATCGTCGTCTTGCCGGAGCCGGTGCCGCCCGAGACCAGGATATTGAGCCGAGACCGTGCGGCGATCTCGAGTAACTGTCCCATCGGCGCGGTCATTGACCCGTTTTCGATCATCCCGGCCATGTCCAAACGATGACTTGGGAATTTCCGGATCGAAATGCATGGACCATGGATCGACAGCGGAGGAAAGATGATGTTGACGCGGCTGCCGTCCGGCAGGCGGCAATCCACCATCGGACTGGATTCGTCGACACGCCGGCCGACTTGCGCCGCAATCTTCT
>NZ_JBFUES010000327.1:0-7178 GCF_056403875.1 Bradyrhizobium sp. P2_E8 | reverse complement strand
GCCGAAATCGGCAAACGCCCGCGTCCGATCACCCTTGTCGCGGAAGATGCGCGCACGGTTGCCATAGGCCGGCCCATAGTTGGGATCGAGCCTGATCGACATGTCAAGATCGGCGAGCGCGCGATCGGCCTCGCCGTGCTCGCGATAGGCCGTGCCGCGGTTGAAATAGGCGAGCGCGAATTTCGGATCGAGCTTGATCGCCTGACCGTAGTCGGCGAGCGCCTGCGCGTAGTCGTTCTTGCCGATGTAGGAATTGCCGCGGTTGTTATAGTACAGCGGATCATTGGGCTTGAGCCGGATCGCGCTCGTATAGTCGGCGATGGCGTGGTCGCGATCGCCGAGATCGTCATGGGCAATGCCGCGATTGTACCAGGCGATGGCGTCCTTCGGATCGAGATCGATGGCGCGGTTGAGATCGGCCAGGGCCCGCTCTGTTTCGCCCTTGCGCCGGAAGATCTCGCCGCGGTTGGCAAGCGCGAGCGCATTGGATGGATTGGCTTGCAGCACCGCCGAGCAGCCGGCGAGGCGCCGGTCGTCGCCGACCTTGTCGGTGCCGAAACACCATTGCCGCGCCTGCGCGGGTGAGGGCGATTGCGCCGCGGCGGGAAGTGCAAGCAGGATCAATGCTGTGCCGGTCGCGCACAGCCCGGCCCGGATACCAGCCTTGTGATTGTATTTCATCGATTGCCGCGCAGAAACCATTGAGCCTCTGGCGCGTTTGTGATCGAAGGACGCGAATTGGTTCGAACCGGACGCTGGTCCGTTGAGACCAACACTGGCGGGACCAACCAGACAGTATTCAGCCTTGTCCGACACGCCTTACCCGATCGACCTCGACAGCATTCGCGGCGCATTTCCGCCGGGCATCGAAGCGCCATCCCTGCTTGTCGATTTCGCCGACTGGCTGAATGGGCGCCCCTGGGGCAGCGTCGGTCGCTTCTCCCTGCAAGGGCAGTTCTCCGATCATGCGCCGATCGTCGACGGCAGCCCCCTGCGCGACAGGTTTTCGCTGTTCATGCGGCTGCCGGACGGCTCGGCCGTCGGCGGATGGTATGGCGCCGGTCTCGACCGGGACAATCCGCCGATCGTCGGTCTCGGGTCGGAAGGCGACTACGAGCTGCTGGCGCCGAGCCTTGACGGTCTGCTCGCAAAACTGACGTCGCAGCAATTCGGCAACGCCTGGAGCGACCTGCTGCCGCATGACGAGGTCCAGTGTCAGACGGTCGAGCTCGCGCAGTGGCTGGCCGGACGGCCGGCTGGCGAGCCGATGACGCCGGACGACGCACCGTCGGAGCTTCCCGACTTTCGCGGCTTCGTGGAAAAATGGAGCCGGGATCGCGAAGACTATTGGGCCAATCATCGCCTGATGGCCGAGCTCGGCTGGCGGCTGGCTGCGCATCTGCCGAAGGGGAAGAAGCCCTGGGACAAGACCAACTTCGAGGTCGCGATATCGGGCGCGCAGTATCAGGCGCGCGTCCTCACCCGTGGACCGCAGCCGTTCGCGGAAGCATCTTCGATCGAATCCCTGCTGCGCGACCTGCGCGAGGAGATGCGCCGCGCACAGCCCGAGCTCGGGCTGTGGTACGCGATGAATTTCGGGCTCTACGCCGACGGCCGCGTCATGCCGAACTTCGAATACGATCTGCGCCCGATCATCGACGGCGAGCCTGCGCTGCTGTCCGAGGCGAAGGCCGATCTCGCCCGCGCCCCGCGCCCGGAGCGCTGGGTGCCGAAATGGCTGGCGGCATCCTGAAGTCCGGAATCCTGCGATGCTGCCGCCCAGCCGGCGCGCCGAAATCCTCTGCTGTCGTGCCATCTTGACCTCGCGGGAACGGCACCTTCGATCCCCCTTGACTTAGAGTGCGCTCGAAGGGGTATCTGTACGTGCGTCAGTACGAGAACGGGCACACATGAAGATCGGCGACCTCGCAAAACGAACCGGCTTGTCGACTCACACGTTGCGTTATTATGAGCGCATCGGGCTGCTGCCATACGCAGACCGGGATCGTTCCGGCCAGCGTGACTTTGACGCATCGATCCTCACATGGATCGCATTCCTCGGTCGGCTCAAGACCACGGGAATGCCGATCCGGGACATGTTGCGTTATGCGGCGCTTCGTGATGAAGGCGAAGCCACCGGGCCAGCCCGGCGGCAGATGCTGGAAAACCACCGGGAACAGGTTCGCACGCAGATTGCCGAACTCCAGGAATGCCTGCTCGTCCTTGATACCAAGATTGACGGCTATGCCGGCGACGAACAGAGGACGAAGGAAAATGACGCACGCCCAACCACAAGCCGAAAGCCGCTTCGATCGCGGCCAGCGGGCCCTGTCACGCATTGACGGCAGAGCCGGCGAAARGGTCGTCGCCTCACTCGCCGACATCGCGCCGGATTTCGCACGATACGTGATCGAGTTTCCCTTCGGCGACATTTACAGCCGCGAGGGCCTCGGCCTGCGCGATCGAGAGATCGCGACGATCGGCGCGCTGACGGCGCTCGGAAATGCCGCGCCTCAGCTCAAGGTGCATATCGAGGCGGGTCTGAACGTCGGGCTGTCTCGCGACGAGATCGTGGAGATCATCATGCAGATGGCCGTCTATGCCGGCTTCCCGGCGGCGGTGAACGGGCTGTTCGCAGCCAAGGAGGTGTTTTCCGCGCATGACGGACGGCAGGCGTCGGGAGAAGCGACATGACGTCATCGCGAGCGCGGCAAACGCGATAGCGGACCCGTCATCCCCGCGCTCGCGCGGGGATGACGGTGATGAAGTGGAAGTCGCTGTCGTCAGTGCGTCAAAACCCCGCGACGCTGCCGTGCAGGTCGTATTGGTCGGCGCGCTCGATCTTCGCCGTGACGATCTCGCCGACGCGCAACGGGCGGCGGCTCGACAAATAGACGGCGCCGTCGATCTCGGGCGCATCGGCCTTGGACCGCCCCTTGGCGACGGTCGGGCCGACCTCGTCGATGATGATCTGCTGGCGCGTGCCGACCTTGCGCTTCAGCCTGCGCGCGGAGATCTTCTGCTGGCGCGCCATCAGCGAGTTGTAGCGCTCCTGCTTGACCTCTTCCGGCACCGGATTGGCGATCGCGTTCGACGTCGCGCCGGCGACCGGCTCGTACTTGAAGCAGCCGAGGCGATCGATCTCGGCTTCATCCAGCCAGTCGAGCAGATAAGCGAAGTCCGCATCGGTCTCGCCGGGGAAGCCGACGATGAAGGTCGAGCGCAGGGCCAGATCCGGGCACTCCTCGCGCCAGCGCTTGATCCGCGCCAGCGTCTTGTCCTGCGCCGCCGGACGCTTCATCGCCTTCAGCACCTCGGGGCTTGCGTGCTGGAACGGGATGTCGAGATAGGGCAACACCTTGCCCTCGTTCATCAGCGCGATGACCTCGTCGACATGCGGATAGGGATAGACATATTGCAGCCGGACCCAGGCGCCGAGCTCGCCGAGCTCGCGCGCGAGGTCGAGGAATCTGGCGCGGACCTGGCGGTCCTTCCACGGGCTCTCGGCGTATTTCAGATCGACGCCATAGGCCGAGGTGTCCTGCGAGATCACCAGCAGCTCCTTGACGCCGGCGCCGACCAGACGTTCGGCCTCGCGCAGCACGTCATTGGCCGGGCGCGAGACCAGGTCGCCGCGCAGCTTCGGGATGATGCAGAAGGTGCAGCGGTTGTTGCAGCCCTCGGAGATCTTCAAATAGGCGTAGTGCCGCGGCGTCAGCTTGATGCCCTGCGGCGGCACCAGATCGAGATGCGGATTGTGGGCGGGCGGCAGCGCGCGGTGGACCGCGTCCAGCACGCTCTCATATTGCTGCGGGCCGGTGATGGAGAGCACGCCGGGATAGGCCTGCTCGATCTGCTCGGGTTCCGCGCCCATGCAACCGGTTACGATCACCTTGCCGTTCTCGGCCATGGCCTCGCCGATCGCCGAGAGCGATTCCTGCTTGGCGCTGTCGAGGAAGCCGCAGGTGTTGACGATGACGATGTCGGCCCCGTCATGCTTGCGGGCGAGCTCGTAGCCCTCGGCGCGCAGGCGCGTGATGATGCGCTCGGAGTCCACCAATGCCTTGGGACATCCGAGCGACACGAAGCTGACCTTGGGCGCAGCCGTCTCTTGCATATCTCTTGATCTGCCTGATTGATCGGCAGGAGCTAGTCCTAAATGCGGTCAATTACAACCCTTTGCAGGGCGTTCCGGCGTGCTATGGATGAATCACCTGACGTGAGTGAGCTATGAGCGCCGAACAGTCGCCCAAAATCGTGATCGTCGACGAAAGCCCGATCCGGGCCGCGATCCTCGAGGAGGGGTTGCGGGAGGCCGGATTCACGCAGGTCGCCCATATCCGCGAGATGCAGAGCCTGCTGGCCCGTATTTATGCGGTCGATCCCGACATCATCCTGATCGATCTGGAAAACCCCAGCCGCGACGTGCTGGAGGCGATGTTCCAGGTCAGCCGCGCCGTGAAGCGGCCGATCGCGATGTTCGTGGACCAGAGCGATTCAGCCTCGATCCAGGCCTCGGTCGAGGCGGGGGTATCCGCCTACATCGTTGACGGGTTGAAGAAGGAGCGCATCAAGCCGATCCTCGACCTCTGCGTGTCCCGCTTCAATGCCTTCGCCAAGCTCCAGGAGGAACTCGAGCGCACCAAGTCGCAGCTCGAGGACCGCAAGATCATCGAGCGCGCCAAGGGCATCCTGAWGAAGGTGAAGGGCCTCACCGAGGACGAGGCCTATGTGCTGCTGCGCTCCACCGCGATGCGCGAGAAGAAGAAAATCGGCGAGATCGCCCAGTCGATCATCACCGCGTCGGAGATGCTGAAATGACCGGACCGCTCCGCATCGGGTTCATTCCGCTGGTCGATGCCGCCGCGCTGATCGTCGCAGTCGACAAGGGCTTTACCGCCGCCGAAGGCCTCGACGTCGAACTGGTGCGCGAGGTCTCCTGGTCCAACGTCCGCGACAAGCTCAATATCGGCCTGTTCGACGCCGCCCATCTGCTGGCGCCCGTGGCGATCGCGTCCTCGCTCGGGCTCGGCCACGTCAAGGTGCCGATCGCCGCGCCCTTCAATCTCGGCATCAACGGCAACGCGATCACGGTGTCGCCGGCGCTCCATGCCGCGCTGATGGAGGAGATCGACGGCGACCGCTTCGATCCGCTCGTCACGGCAAAAGCGCTGGCGCGGGTGGTCGCCCGGCGGCGCAAGCTAGGTGCCGATCCTCTGACCTTCGGCATGACCTTTCCGTTCTCGACCCACAATTATCAGCTGCGGTTCTGGATGGCGGCGGCCGGCGTCGATCCCGACGAGGACGTGCGGCTGGTGGTGCTGCCGCCGCCCTACATGGTGGACAGCCTCGCCAACGGCCATGTCGATGCGTTCTGCGTCGGCGCGCCCTGGAATTCGATCGCGGTCGATCTCGGCATCGGCCACATCCTGCATTTCGTCTCCGACATCCTTGACCGCGCGGCGGAGAAGGTGCTGGCGGTCCGCCAGASCTGGGCCGACAAGAACCCGGACATGGTCGCTGGCCTCGTGCGCGCGGCCGTGAAAGCCGCCGCGTTCATCGAGCATCCGGAGAACCGCATCGAGGCGGCGCGCATCCTGGCGCAGCCGGAGCGGATCGGCGTCGATGCCGAGGTGATCCAGCGCACGCTCACGGGACGACTGAAGATCTCGCCCGATGGCACCTTCCGCGAAAGCGGCCGTTACCTGCTGGTCGGACGCGAAGGGGCAGGGCGCCCCGATCCGGTCCAGGCCGCCTGGCTCTACGCGCAGATGGTGCGCTGGGGACAGACGCCGCTGACGCCGGATGGCGTCAAGACGGCAATGGCCGTGTTCAGGCCGGATCTTTATGATGCCGCCTTGGGTAGCCGGCCGCCCAGTGAGGCTCCCGCGGCGTTCGGGGCATTCGCCGGCCCCGTCTTCGATCCCGACAATATCAGGGGGCATCTCGAGGCCTTCGAAGTCGGGCGCTGGAAGGCCTGATTCGGGCCTGCATCGTTTTTGGGCGCCTGGGCTCCTCGTCTAAATTTTGGGCTGGCTGCTCGAATTTCGTGAGAGTTCCCCGCCCGGGAGTTCCCGGGGGCGCTCCTAATCATCTGAACCTACAGCAATTCTCATTTCGATGAAGCTGGCACGCAACTTGTATGTTGCACTGCGGCCAGCTTGTCACAGACGCCTGCTGAGCCGAGTCCCGCAGCAACGAAGCTGATCGGACCGTTGGGTGCAGAGCAGGCTCTTGAGCCAGCCGAGTGCCTCGCGGGTCGCGCAATTTTCCGTCGATACCACCCCGGTGGCCGCAGGAGCTTCGTTACTGACCATGAAACTCGAAACAGTCTCAGTCGACTTTACCGACGAGCAGAAGCGCTATCTCGAAGGCTTCACGACCGGTTTGCAGATCAGCCGGGTCGGTCGCGGTCTTGGTGGCGGCTCCGGCAAGGCGAATGCCGAGCCGACCGGTCCGGACGCCGTGCACATCAAGGCGCAGGACAAGGTCATCGCCTCGGGCAAGAAGCTCGCCGACCAGGAGAAGTTCAAGCGCGACGAGCATCCGTTCGACGCCTATCCGCGGCTGCGCCAGCAGGCGCTCGACAACGCGCCGCCGAGCCCGGCGGACAATTTCCGCTGGCGCTATTACGGCATCTTCTACGTCGCGCCGACGCAGGACTCCTACATGTGCCGCCTGCGCATCCCGAACGGCATCATGAAGCACTGGCAGCTGTCGGGCCTTGCCGATCTCGCCGACGATCTCTGTGGTCCCTACAGCCATGTCACGACGCGCGCCAACCTCCAGCTTCGCGAGATCCCGCCGAAGCACGCGATCAAGCTGATCGAGGGCATCCAGGATCTCGGCCTGTGCTCGCGCGGCTCCGGCGCCGACAATATCCGCAACGTGACGGGAACGCCGACCGCCGGCATCGATCCACAGGAAATCATCGACACGCGGCCGTTTGCGCGCGAGTGGCACTACCACATCCTCAACGACCGCTCGCTCTACGGCCTGCCGCGCAAGTTCAACGTGGCCTTCGACGGCGCCGGCAGGATCGCGGTGCTCGAGGAAACCAACGACATCGCCTTCACGGCGTTCGAGGTGAAGGACGGTTTCGGCGTCGAGCCCGGGGTCTGGTTTCGCCTCGGCCTCGGCGGCATCACCGGACACAAGGATTTCGCAAAGTACTCCGG
>NZ_JBFUES010000326.1:0-7182 GCF_056403875.1 Bradyrhizobium sp. P2_E8 | reverse complement strand
GTACGGGCGCGGGCGCGGGAGCGGGAGCCGGTGCGGCTGCCGTGTCGGCCGGCTTCGGCGGCGGAGGCGGTGATGGCGGCGCGGGTGGTGCCGGCGGCGGGTTATTGGCGACGACGGGCGGCGGAGCGGGGGGCGCGGCCGGAGGCGTTGTCGGACGTGATCCGCCGGCTCCCGGAATGAACGAGAAATCTTCGGCCAATGAAGAGGATATCCACGGCACCTGCTCGCCGCGCGAGGCGCGGGTGACGCCCATCTTGGTGCGGTTCAGCGTCTCCTCGGCCATCAGGTCGGGGACGCGGATTTCCTTCAGCAGTTCCTGGACGAACAGGCTGTGCTCGCCGCCGGCATCCGAGATCACCGAGGCCAGCGCCGCCGAATACATCACCAGCGTGCCGTTCGGAGCGATGACCGGGGTCAGGCCGGCCGAGAAGCTGYGGAACCGGCGCTCGAACGGGTTGCGCCTGGAGGCATCGACCAGCGCGATCTTGACGCCGGCGCCGCGGGTGTTGAGCTCGCCGAGGACGGCTTCCAGGCTGAAACCGTCGCGGCGCACGTCGGATTCGGTCCAGATTTGCGCGTCGACCGGCAGCATGTAGCTCTGGCGCGCCGACTGGATGCCGAAACCGCTGAAGAATATCAGCGCCACCGAGCCCGGCTTGATCTTGCCGTAGAGCTTGTCGAAGGCGCGGCGCATGCCGTCGCCGGTCAGGTTCTCACCGATTTCGACCGAAAAGCCGTCGCGCTTGAGCTCGTCGGCGATGTCACGGGCGTCGTTGAGCGGCTCCTTCAGCGGGGCGTCTGCATCCGGATATTTGGCGTTGCCGATGACCAGCGCATGTCGGTCGCCGGCCGCAAGCGACGGCGCGGTCGGCACGAGCGAAACGAGCAAGGGAAGAAGGAAAAGGAAGCGAATTTTCATAATCAGCGCGGTCCAGCCAAAAAGGCGCCGTTCCAGCTTGCGCCGCGGCGACCTTAACTTACGCAATGTGCATTATCAAACCGGGGAGAGGGGGCGTCAACCGCTTGGAGATTCGGCATTATCGCGACGATTGACCGCAATGCGTGGGTGCGCCGCGCGGGGAATGAACCGGCCATCATGGTTGGGCTCGACGCGATCTGGTTGGGCATTGTAGCGGCCATGTCAGGACACCCATGATTGGGGACCCATGTTTAGGGGAGTCATGTTTACGGGAGTCTTGGCGCCGAAAATGTGATTGGTCTCACATTGGAGCGGGCCTCCACGCATCACGCCTCCACGCATCACGCGGTTGGACCTTTCCGGCGGACAATGGCTTGGTGCGCTCGTGCCTCCCCGACGGTCCACTCACAAAAAAGCAAACCAAAAGCAAGATCATGGGAAACGCCTACGAAATCTACGCACTGCGCTATGCGACGATGTCGCCGCGCACCCCGCACATGAACTTCCTGGCGCCGGATCCGCATGACAGTGCGGCGCAGGACCTCGACTACTTCGTCTGGCTGATCCGCGGCGGCGGGCGCGACATCCTGGTCGACACCGGCTTCAATGCCGAGGAGGCGAGTGCGCGGGCACGCAAGCTGACGCTCAATCCGGTCGATGCGCTGGAGCGCTTCGGTGTCGCGGCGTCGAGTATTCGCGACATCGTCGTGACGCACCTGCATTACGACCACGCCGGCAATCTCGACCGCTTCCCGAACGCGCGCTTCCATCTCCAGGAGCGCGAGATGGCCTACGCGACCGGCCGCTGCATGTGCAACGGACTGCTGCGACATCCATTCTCGGTCGAACACGTCACGCAGATGGTGCGCCATGTCTATGGCGAGCGCGTCACCTTCTATTCCGGTGATGGCGAGATCGCGCCCGGCGTCACCGTGCACCGCGTCGGCGGCCATTCCGACGGCTTGCAGGTGGTCAAGGTCGAGACCGCGCGCGGGCCGGTGGTGCTGGCCTCCGACGCCGCCCATTACTACGCCAATCTCCAGCGCCGCAGCCCGTTCCCGATCGTCTACAATGTCGGTGACATGGCGGTTGGCTGGGAGACGATCGAGCGTCTCGCCGGCCATCCCGACAGGTTCATTCCCGGCCACGATCCGATCGTGACGGAGATCTATCCGCGTGCCAGCGACAAGGTCGACGCCTGGGCGCTGCACCTGCCGCCGTCAAAGTCGTTTGCGAAATGACGGCCTGCCGATCCTCATAGTGAGGAGGCGCGTAAGCGCCGTCTCGAACCATGCAGGCCCGGCTCGCGCGTCCCGGCCTTCATCCTTCGAGACGCGCGTTCCGCGCTCTTCAGGATGAGGGTCTGGCCGCCACGCGAGGCGAGACTAATACGCCTGCTTGGCATCCGCCTCTTCGCTGGTCTGGATCAAGTCGAGGCTCTGTTCGATCTTGCCGAGCAGTGCCGAGAGCTGCTTGCGCTCCTGCGCCGAGAGGCAGGCGAGGATCTCGTCCTCCCGCCGCAGCAATTGCGGGAACAGCTCTTCGTAGAGTGCGCGGCCTTTCTTCGTCAATTGCAGGCGGAATTCGCGGCGGTCGGCTTCGTTCTCGACCCGCTCGATCAGCCCCTCATGCAACAGYATGGTCACCGCGCGGCTGATGGTGGATTTGTGCGTGCGGGTGCATTGCGAGATGTATTGCGCGCTACAGGCATCGTTGCGGAAGCCGAGCGTCGCGATCACGCGCCAGGCAGGGATGTCGAGGCCGTGACGCTCCTGATATTCGACCGCGAGCGCGGAACTCACCTCCGCCGCAAGCCGGTTGAGGCGGAACGGCACGAACTTGAACAGGTCGAGCCGTGTTTTTGGCCGCGGCGACGCCTCGCCCGCCTCTTGTCTCTTCAGCGCCGCATCGCTGGATGTTCTCGCCAAGGCTTGCGCTCCGAATTCCAGTTGACGGCCGGCCGGCTCCGGTCCAAAATAGTTGCACGTGAGACTATCTAGCAGATCAGTCCCCTTTTGACCAGAGCCGAGGTTAGCGCATGGCGCAGGCCAATACGCAGCAGGCCAAAACCCAGTTCGGCTATCGCCGTCACCCCGATCAGGATCGTCCCGGCCAAAATCCGGCCGAGCATCCGGTCGTGATTGTCGGCGCGGGCCCGGTCGGGCTGTCGCTCGCGATCGATCTCGCGCAGCGTGGCCAGAGCGTCGTCCTTCTGGATGATGCCGACCGCATCGGCGAAGGCTCGCGCGCGATCTGCTTCTCGAAACGCTCGCTGGAATATTGGGACCGGCTCGGCGTCGGCGACCGCATGGTCGAGAAGGGCGTGGTGTGGAGCGTCGGCCGCATTTTCCACGGCGAATCCCAGCTCTACCAGTTCAACCTGCTGCCGGAAGACGGTCACAAGCGGCCGGCCTTCATCAACCTCCAGCAATATTACGCCGAGGCCTATCTGGTCGATCGCATCAGCGATTTGCCTGAGGTCGACCTGCGCTGGCGCAACAAGGTGACGGCGCTCGAACAGCGCAACGATTCCGTCGCGTTGACGATCGAGACGCCGGAGGGCGCCTACCGCCTGCACGCGCAATATGTCGTCGCCTGCGACGGCGCGCGGTCGTCGCTGCGACAGATGGTTGGCGCCGAGTTCGCCGGCCAGGTTTTCGAGGACCAGTTCCTGATCGCCGACGTCAAGATGACAGCGGAATTCCCGACCGAGCGCTGGTTCTGGTTCGATCCGCCGTTTCATGCCGGCCGCTCGGCGCTGCTGCACCGGCAGCCTGACGACGTCTGGCGCATCGACCTTCAGCTCAATCGCTACGCCGATCCTGTTGTCGAGAAGAAGCCGGAAAACGTGCGGCCGCGGATTGCGCGCATGCTGGGCCACGACAAGTTCGAATTCGAATGGATCTCGCTCTACAAATTCCAGTGCCGGCGGATGGACCGCTTCATCCATGGCCGTGTGGTCTTTGCCGGCGACTCCGCGCATCAGGTCTCGCCCTTCGGTGCGCGTGGCGCGAACTCGGGTCTGGAGGACGCGGAGAATCTGTCTTGGAAGCTCGATCGCGTGCTGCGCGGCAAATCGCCCGCGAGCCTGCTGGAGAGCTACCACGTCGAACGCAGCCTGGCGGCCGACGAGAACATCCGCGAATCCACCCGTTCGACCGATTTCATGGCGCCGAACTCGCATCAGGAGGCGCGGCTGCGCAAGGCGGTGCTGTCGCTCGCCAAGGAGACCGAGTTCGGCAAGCGCATGGTCAATGGCGGCCGGCTCTCGGTGCCGTGCAGCTATGATACGTCGCTGTCGTCGCCCGATGCGGATGCCTGGCGCGGCGGACCGTCCCCCGGTTGTTCCATGTTCGATGCGCCCGTCTCGTCGCGTGAGGGCGAGCAGGCCTATCTGACGGACGCATTCCGCAAGGGTGGAACGGACTTCGCCTTGCTGTCGTTCAGCAATGGCGCGCAGGTCGGCGCGCCCGAAGGCGTGAAGGATATCCGCATCGGCGGCGAGGGCGGACTTGCCGATCCCTTGGGCCTCGTCGCAAAGCGCTACGACGCCGAGGCGGGTGCTGCCTATCTGCTCAGGCCCGATGGCTACGTTGCCGCGCGCTTCCGTCATCCGACGCGTGAGGCGATTGCGGCTGCGTTGTCGCGGGCCCAAGGGTTGAATTGAAAGGCTTGAATTGAGGATTCTCATGCCGCTTTCCACCAGCTCCAACTTCGCGCGGCCTGACGATGCCTTTCGCGCCATCGTCGAAGCGCATCGCGGCTTCACCGACGAGCAGAGCGCCGATTTCGACGCCGCGCTGGTGCTGATCCTCGCCAACCATATCGGTGACATCGACGTGCTGCGGGAGGCGATCGGGCTCGCGAAGCGCCGGATGATCGACGGCCAGCAGCAGCAACAGCAACAACAATAACCCTGTGACCTGAGGACGAATTTGATGGCGAAGAACTTCGCATCCACCGGCGATCTCGCCGAGAAGAAGATCACTTTCTCGGAGATCGGCACCGATCTCTATGCCTTCACCGCCGAGGGCGATCCGAACACGGCCGTGATCGTCGGTGACGACGGCTGCCTGGTGTTCGACGCGCAGGCAACGCCGGCGATGGCGGGCAAGGTCATCGAGCGGGTCCGCACCGTCACCGACAAGCCGATCAAATATGTCGTGCTGTCGCATTATCACGCCGTGCGCGTGCTGGGGGCCTCCGCCTACAAGGCGCAAGGCATCGTTGCCTCGCAGGAGACCTATCGCCTCATCGAGGAACGCGGCAAGCAGGATTGGGATTCCGAATACGGCCGCTTCCCGCGCCTGTTCCAGGATGCGCAGAGCATTCCCGGCCTGACCTGGCCGACGCTGACCTTCGAGGGCGAGATGTCGATCTATCTCGGCAAGCGCGAGGTTCGCCTGATGCAGCTCGGCGCCGGCCATACCTCGGGCGACATCGTCGCCTGGGTGCCGGATGCGGAAGTGATGTTCTCCGGCGACCTCATCGAATATCACTCGGCCTGCTATTGCGGCGATGCGCATTTGCGCGAATGGCCGCTGACGCTGAACGAGATCCGCAACTTCAATCCCAAGGCGATCGCGCCGGGCCGCGGTGACGCGCTGAAGGGAACCGCCACCGTGCGCGAAGCCATCGCGATGACGCGCGACTTCGTCACCTCGCTCTATGGCGCCGCCGAAATCTCGGTCGCCAGGGGGCGCACGCTGAAGGAATCGATGGCAGCGACGCGCGAGGTGATGGATCCGAAATTTTCGAGCTTCGCCATCTACGAGCACTGCCTGCCGTTCAACGTGTCGCGCGCCTATGACGAAGCGTCGGGGATCGACGATCCCGTGATCTGGWCCGACAAGCGCGACCAGGAGATGTGGGCCGCCCTGCAAGGAGGAGGATAATCATGAACATCAATACCTCGCCCGATCAGATCATCCGCAGCTCGGCCCAGGTCACGCCGGGCTACATGTCCGGCTTCGGAAACAGCTTTGAAACCGAGGCGCTGCCGGGCGCGCTGCCGATCGGGCGYAACTCGCCGCAGCGCTGCGCTTACGGGCTCTATGCCGAGCAGCTCTCCGGCTCGCCCTTCACCGCGCCGCGCGGCAGCAACGAGCGCTCCTGGCTCTACCGCATCCGCCCCTCGGTGAAGCATTCCGGGCGCTTCGAGAAGGCCGACGCCGGCCTGTGGCGCTCGGCGCCCTGCCACGAGAACGATTTGCCGATCGCRCAGCTGCGCTGGGACCCGGCGCCGATCCCGAAGGAGGACATGACCTTCCTTCAGGGCGTGCAGACCATGACGACCGCCGGTGACGTCAACACGCAGGCCGGCATGGCCGCGCATGTGTATCTCATCACCAGCTCGATGGTGGACCAGCATTTCTACAATGCCGACGGCGAGCTGATGTTCGTGCTTCAGCAGGGCAACCTGCGCCTCGTCACCGAGTTCGGCCGCATCGACGCCGAGCCCGGCGAGATCGTGGTGATCCCGCGCGGCGTCAAGTTTCGCGTCGAGATTCCGAACGGGCCGGCGCGCGGTTATCTCTGCGAGAATTACGGCGGCGCCTTCACGCTGCCGGAGCGCGGCCCGATCGGCGCCAATTGCCTCGCCAATGCGCGCGACTTCCTCACCCCGGTGGCGCATTACGAGGACAAGGACACGCCGACCGAGCTCTACGTGAAATGGGGCGGCGCGTTGTTCAAGACGCAGCTGCCCCATTCGCCGATCGACGTCGTCGCCTGGCACGGCAATTACGCGCCGTACAAATACGATCTGCGCACCTTCTCTCCCGTCGGCGCGATCGGCTTCGACCATCCCGATCCGTCGATCTTCACGGTGCTGACCTCGCCGTCGGAGACCGCGGGCACCGCGAACATCGATTTCGTGATCTTCCCGGAGCGCTGGATGGTCGCCGACAACACCTTCCGGCCCCCCTGGTACCACATGAATATCATGAGCGAGTTCATGGGCCTGATCTACGGCGTGTACGATGCCAAGCCGCAAGGCTTCGTCCCCGGCGGCATCAGCCTGCACAATTGCATGCTGCCGCACGGCCCCGACCGCGACGCGTTCGAGCATGCCAGCAATGGCGAATTGAAGCCGGTGAAGCTGACCGGCACCATGGCCTTCATGTTCGAGACCCGCTACCCGCAGCGCGTCACCGCGCATGCCGCGAATTCGTCGACGCTTCAGGACGATTACGCAGATTGCTGGAAGGGCCTGGAGAAGCGGTTCGATCCGAACAAGCCGTAGTGACTTCGTCATTCCGGGA
>NZ_JBFUES010000325.1:0-7199 GCF_056403875.1 Bradyrhizobium sp. P2_E8 | reverse complement strand
GGCTACGCCTATGAGCGTGCGCCGGACCAGGAGCACTTCCTCAACCGCACCAAGACCAAGAAGCTGTTCCGCGACGTCTTCGCGATGGGCAAGGGCAAGAAGTGGAACTTCATGCATTCCGGCCTGTTCCTCGACTTCCTCGCCGGCAACCAGGAATACGAGTGCACGCCCTGGGGCATGCCCGCGCGCAACATCTTCGGCTGGCAGAAGCCCTGCTACCTGCTCGGTGAAGGCTATGYCAAGACCTTCAAGGAGCTGATGGACACCACCGACTGGGAGACCTACGGCACCGGCAAGTACGAGAAGTGCGCCGACTGTATGGCCCATTGCGGCTACGAGCCGACCGCGGCGACCGCAGCCCTCAACAACCCGCTGAAGGCGATGTGGGTGTCGCTGCGCGGCGTCAAGACCACGGGCCCGATGGCGCCCGAGATCGACATGAGCAAGCAGCGTCCGGCGCAGTACATCTTCTCGGAGCAGGTCCAGAAGAAGCTGTCGGAGATCCGCAAGGACGAGGCCGCCGCCGCCGAGCAGAAGGCCGCGCGGAAGGCTTCGACGGCCGCGTAAGCGCGCAGGCGTCCACAAACGAGAAAGGCCCGGTCGCCATCGCGATCGGGCCTTTTCGTTTGTTTAGTTCAAGCGCAATCAGGCGGTCTTGATCGCCGCCAAAAAGGTTGCGACTTGCGACTGTAGGGATTTGGACCGAACCGAGAGATCTGACGCCGCCTGCAACACCTGAGCGGAAGCAKTGCCGGATTCGCCGGCAGCACGGGTCACGTGGACCATGGTTTCGGCCATCTCTCGGGTGCCTGCGGCTGCCTGCCTGACGTTGCGACTGATTTCGTGGGTCGAAGCGCCCTGCTGGTCCATGGCGCCAGCGATGCGGGTCGAGATCGCGTTGAGCTCCTCGATGGTCGTGCCAATCGACTGGATGGCCGACGACGTCTCGCCGGAGACCTTCTGAACCGCGGCGATCTGCGTCGCGATCTCGTCCGTCGCCTTCGCCGTTTGGTTGGCCAGCCCCTTCACTTCCGCTGCCACGACGGCAAATCCCTTGCCGACGTCGCCGGCCCGAGCCGCTTCGATCGTGGCGTTCAGTGCCAGCAAATTGGTCTGGGCGGCAATCGCCTGGATCRGCGTGACGATCTCTCCGATCTTCTGGGTGGCCTGGGTCAGGCCGACAACGGTCGTGCTGGTTCGCCGGATGTCGTCAGACGCGCGGTCCGCAATCTCCTTGGCGTATCCAACCTGGCTATTGATGTCGGCAATGCTGGTCGCCATCGCTTCGGCAGCCGATTCCACGCTTTGGACATTGGTCGTCGTCGAGGCCGCTGCCGTGGCAGCAATGTTGGTCTGCTGGGCCGATTCCTTTGCGAGTGCCGACATGCTCTGGGCCGTCGAGTCGAGCTCCGTCGCCGCCGCTCCGAAGCTCGCCAGCGCGTCGGACGACCGTGCGTCGAAGTCGGACACCAGGGCATCGATCATGCCGACCCTGCGGGTCTTTTCCGCTTCGTCCGCCTTTTGTACCGCGGCCAGCCTGTCGGCTTCGACGAGACCGCTCTTGAAAATCTGGACGGCGCGCGCCATCGCGCCGATCTCGTCGCGCCGGTCCGCATCCGGAATCGTGACGTGCAAATCGTTGCCGCTTAACTGCGCCATCACGCCGGTCAACCGCCGGATCGGCGATGCCGTGGTCAGGACCGTAACCATGCCGGCGGCGAGCGCGATGCAGGTCGCGACGACCAGGGCGACAATGACGCCGAGGCGCGCCCGATCCGTCGCGGCATTGACCAAATCATAGGATTGGCGTCCCGCCCGTTCATTCAGCTCGACAATCTTGGCAAGGGTCACGTTGAGAGCGTCAAACTGGTTTCGATTTTCGGCGACGTAGTATTTGCGAGCCGAGGCGCTGTCCCCGGCTCTCAGCGCATCGACTATCGTGGAAGTGGATTTCTGGAATTCCGGCCAGGTCGAATCGAATTGATCGATCGCCGTCTTTTCCTCGGCGGAATTGGGTTGATAGGTCTTCCTGACGTCGACGGCTTTCGTCGCGTATTTGTCCATCAGTCCTTCGCGGTATCGCCCGTCCTCAGGCGTCACGCTCAGGAGACGATTGGCTTCCTCCCGCCGAAAATTGATGACCGCATTGAGCATCTCGCTGCTCTGGAACAGCGCGGGCATAGCCTTGCCGCCGAGGTCGTTGGCCGCTCGGTCGACAACCGCGATCTGAATGAGCGCGAAGGAGCCGAGCCCGATCGTAACGAGCAGGACCAATCCAAAAGCGACAAAGGTCCGGACGCGAATCGACATGTCAACGAGATGCGGCATGAATGTTTCGGCGCTGATGTGGATGACTTCGGGAAGGGCATGCTTCGTGGGGACGTCGTAATCTCAACCCTAGCTGCGAAGTTCCAATCTTTCCTTAACCCTGCCGACGTCTCGGCCCTCCCGGGCTACGGGCACCAAAAGAAAAGGCCCGGTCGCATTGGCGACCGGGCCTGTTGCTTGTCCATCGCAACGGCCCCGAGGCGACCGGAGTCGGATCCGCGGGCCGCGCTCCCTGCCCTCCTCGCTTGGCCGCCTCGGGCCCCTTTCTGCAAAAAAAATGAAAAACAACCCCATGCACAGTAGAACCGCGGCTGCTGGCCGGCACAGGGGCTCGGCTAAGCTAAGCCACGACGACCGCAACGCAATCAGCGGCAAACGCGCATCATTGCTCACGCCAAGCGGAGACGCTGAAGAAGGCTCGGAGCAGACGCTTGCATGGGCAACATTGCACTCAAGATGTGCAGAGACACTACGATCGAGGCGCGCCGTGCACAAAATCCGACATGTACGTGACGGAAATGTCATCTAACAATATCGGTTCCCTGCCCGGACGGTGCCAGCCCGCGGCCAACATCGATGGAGCCCGACATGAACCTGTGCACGACAAGCGGTCTGCGATGCGCTGTTGTGTCGATCACCGCCGCCATGTTCTGCCTCAGCACTTCAGTTCGCGCGGCGGACCTCACCGTTTACACGGCGCTGGAGGCCGACCAGATCAAGCCCTACAAGGCCGCGTTCGAGAAGGCCAATCCGGGCATCAACATCCTCTGGGTCCGCGACTCCACCGGCATCATCACGGCGAAGCTCCTCGCGGAAAAGGCAAACCCTAAGGCCGATGTGGTCATGGGTCTTGCCGCAACCTCGCTGATGCTGCTGCAGAAGGAAGGCATGCTGATGCCTTACGCGCCGGCGGGTCTCGACAAGGTCGACGCCAAGATGCGCGATCCCGCTGGCTCGCCGGAGTGGGTGGGCATGGACGTCTGGGCATCGGCCTTTTGCGTCAACACCGTGGAATCCGGCAAGAAGAACCTGCCGGAGCCCGCCTCCTGGGCCGATCTGACCAAGCCGGTCTATCAGGGACAAATCGCCATGCCGAACCCGGCCTCCTCGGGGACCGGTTTTCTGATGGTCTCCGCCTGGCTCCAGATGTTCGGCTGGGACGAGGGCTGGAAGTACATGGACGAGCTTCACAAGAACATCGCGGCCTATACGCATTCCGGCTCGAAGCCGTGCCGACAGGCCGCCGCMGGCGAGTACACGATAGGCCTCTCGTTCGAGTATCGCGCCAACAAGACCAAGAAGGGCGGAGCGCCCATCAGCATTGTCCTGCCCAAGGAAGGCCTCGGCTGGGATATGGAAGCTATCGGGATCTTGAAGACCACCAAGGAGTCCGAGGCGGCGAAGAAGCTTGCCGACTGGGCCGCGACGGCGGAGGCCAACAAGCTCTACGCCGAGAACTTCGCCATCGTCGCGTTGCCCGGCATCGCAAGCTCCATGGAGTTCATCCAGGGTGACATCAACAAGATGCTGATCAAGAACGACTTTGCCTGGGCGGCGGAGAACCGCGACAAGATCCTGGCGGAGTGGAGCAAGCGCTACGACGGCAAGTCCGAGCCCAAGAATTGAAAAACTGAACTGAAGACCCTGAACTGAGGGACCTGAACTGAGGATCCTGCCGGGGATCCCAGGAGCGACCAAGCCGGCGGTGCATGGGCGCCGCCGGTCAATGCGGGACAGTACAATGGACAGCACGCCGACGACGGTGCCCTATCTCCGCATCCGCAACCTCTCGAAAAAGTTCGGTGCGTTCACCGCGCTCGACACTATCGACCTCGACATCATGCCCGGGGAGTTCGTCTCGTTCCTCGGGCCATCCGGCTGCGGCAAGACCACGCTGTTGCGCGCCATCTCCGGACTGGACGTGCAGACCGCCGGGTCGATCCATCAAGGCGGGCGGGACATCTCGACGTTGCCGGTCGCCAAGCGCGACTTCGGCATCGTGTTCCAGTCCTATGCGTTGTTCCCGAACCTGACGATCAAGGACAATGTGGCCTACGGCCTGGTGTCGGCCGGCACGCCTCGCATCGAGATCGACAGACGGGTCAAGGAGCTTCTCGAACTTGTCGGCCTGCCCGAGCAAGCCGGCAAATATCCGGCCCAGCTCTCAGGCGGGCAGCAGCAGCGCGTCGCGCTCGCGCGGGCGCTGGCGCTATCGCCCGGCCTTCTGCTGCTGGACGAACCGCTATCCGCTCTCGACGCGCGCGTCCGGGCGCGTCTGCGCGGCGAGATCCGCGACCTGCAGCAACGTCTCAAGCTGACCACGATCATGGTGACCCACGACCAGGAGGAGGCTCTCACCATGTCCGACCGGATCGTGGTGATGAGCAATGGCAGGATCGAGCAGGTGGGCACGCCCGACGAGATCTACGGCCGACCCGCGACCGCTTTCGTCGCCGACTTCGTCGGCAAGATGAACTTTCTGGAGGGACGCCTCGTCACCAGCAAGCGCGCAATTGTCAGGGGTGCCGTGCTCGACTTCAGCGAGGAGGTGCCGCTCGGCGAGGGCGCGGCCGTCACGGTCTGCCTTCGGCCGGAGGACGTGGCGGTGCGCGACATCGGCGAGCATTCGGACAATCGCCTGTCGGTCCAGGTCGGCGTCATGGAATTCATCGGCAATCATTTCGCGACGACCCTGCATGCGAGCGGCACGGGACTGAACTTCTCGGCCGACTTTTCGATCAACGCCGTGCGCGACCTCGGCATTTCCTCGGGCGCGACCATCGAGGTCGCGCTGCCGCCGAAGCGGTTACGCGTATTTGCCCAGCCGCGCTCTGCGACTGCCTGACACGGGAAACCAGCGATGGCGACCGAGACGCTAATTCTGCCGGACCGCACCGCCGCAGTGGCGCCGCTGCGGCAGAAGCTGGGGCACGACGACTGGATCATGCGCGGCGCGGTCGTGGCGCTCGGCCTCTGGTTGATCGTCACCGTGTTGCTGCCGCTCTGGGCGCTGCTGTCCAAGAGCTTCCAGGCGGCTGATGGCAGCTTCATAGGCCTCGCCAATTTCCAGGCCTATTTCGCCAACCCGGCGTTGGCCRATTCGATCTGGCACTCGGTCTGGGTCTCGCTGCTGAGCACGATCATCTGCGTTCTGCTCGCCTTCGTCTACGCCTACGGACTCACCCGCACCTGCATGCCAGGACGGGGACTGTTCCGCATCATCGCGCAGATCCCGATTCTCGCACCCTCGCTGCTGCCTGCGATCAGCCTTGTCTATCTGTTCGGCAACCAGGGCCTCGTCAAATGGATGCTGTTCGGCGCGTCGATCTACGGTCCGATCGGCATCGTGATGGGCGAGGTGTTCTGGACCTTCCCGCACGCGCTCATCATCATCACCACGGCGCTGGCGATTTCGGACGCGCGTCTGTATGAGGCGGCGGAAGCGTTGCGGGCAAGCCCGCGCCGCACCTTCTGGACCGTGACCTTTCCCGGAGCACGTTATGGCCTGATCAGCGCGGTCTTCGTCGTCTTTACCCTGGTGATCACCGATTTCGGCGTGCCGAAGGTCATCGGGGGCAGGTTCAACGTGCTCGCGACCGACATCTACAAACAGGTGGTCGGGCAGCAGAATTTCCAGATGGGCGCGGTGGTCGGCTTGATCCTGCTGTTGCCCGCGGGGGTGGCCTTCGTCGTCGATCAGCTCATGCAGCGACGCCAGTTGGCGCTGCTCTCCGCGCGCGCCGTACCGTATGCGCCCAGGCCCGACGCCACGATCGATCGCGCGATGCTGGCGATCTGCTCGCTGATCGCGTTCGCGATCCTGGTCATTCTCGGCGTGTCCTTCTTCGCCTCGATCGCGACGTTCTGGCCCTACAATCTGACGCCCAGCTTCAAGAACTTCGACTTCGACATGATGGATGGCGGCGGCTGGCGCAGCTATTTCAACTCACTCGTCATGGCCGGCCTCACCGCGCTGTTCGGGACTGCGGTGATCTTTGCCGGCGCCTATCTGGTCGAGAAGACCCCGCGCTTTCGCTATGCCCGCGGCTTCGTGCAGTTTCTCGCGCTGCTTCCCCTGGCCGTTCCAGGGCTGGTGCTCGGCCTCGGCTACATCTTCTTCTTCAACAATCCGGCCAATCCGCTGAACTTCATCTACGGCACGATGGCCATCCTCGTCATCTGCACCATCTCGCATTTCTACTCCGTCTCGCACCTGACCGCGGTGACGGCGCTCAAGCAGATCGACCGGGAGTTCGAGACCGTTTCGGCATCGCTCAGGGTGCCGTTCTGGCGTACCTTCATGCGCGTGACCTTGCCGGTCTGCCTGCCGGCCGTGCTGGATATCGCCATGTATCTGTTCGTGAATGCGATGACGACCGTCTCCGCGGTGGTCTTCATCTACGCGCCGCACACGACACTTGCGGCCATCGCCGTGCTCAATATGGATGACGCTGGCGACGTGGCTCCGGCGGCGGCCATGGCCATGGTCGTGTTCGCCACCGCCGCCGTCACACGAGCCATCTACATGTTACTCACACAGGGCTATCTTGCGCGCGCGCAGATGTGGAGGAAGCGGTGAGCGTGTCAGGAGACGAATTCGATCTGGCCGTTATCGGGGGCGGCATCTGCGGTCTCGCCCATGCGCTTGCGGGCGTGCGCCGGGGCTTGCGGGTTGTGGTCATCGAGCGCGATGCGAGGGCGAACGGCGCCTCGATCCGCAATTTCGGCTTCGTCACCGTCACCGGGCAGCAGCGCGGCCAGTGCTGGCAGCGGGCGATGCGGTCGCAGCAGGTCTGGGCCGAAGTGGCCCCGGCCGCGGGCATCAGGATCGAGCATGCCGGACTGGCAGTCGCGGTGCGACGACCGGAAGC
>NZ_JBFUES010000324.1:0-7229 GCF_056403875.1 Bradyrhizobium sp. P2_E8 | reverse complement strand
GTTCAACCATTTCATCCGGCAGTTCGAGCTTCGCGGAGCGAAGGTGATCTTCGTGGCTGATACCTGCCACGGCGGCGGTATGGTGCGCGATATCGATCCGCGTGCCGCTGAGATGAGCTTCCGGCAGGTCCCGCGTTACACGTTGCTGGTTGACGAACTGAAGCCGGTGTCGGACAGCAACGATCCGAAGTCGGAACTCGATCTTGACCACACGGCGTTCCTGGCTGCGGTGGACCGCTACACCAAGGCGCCGGAAGTCCGCATCCCTGGCATCGATGGCCTGCGCGGGGCTCTCAGCTATGCGGTCGCGCGGGCGGTGGAGGGGAGCGCGGACGTCAATCACGATGGGAAGGTGACGCTCAAGGAGCTCTTCAGCAATGTTCGACAGGTGGTCTATCAGCTCTCGGACCAGCGCCAGAACATCGTGACCATATCATCGCCGCCCCTGACGCCTGATACCGACATCGCCTTCGAATTGACGCGCGGTGTCGTGCTGATTCAGGGGCCGGCCGCGAGAGCGGCCTCCGGCCCGGCCGGATCCGGGGCGCCCGTCGAGGGACAAGCGCCCGCGCCGCCGGCTGTCACGGCCAAGGCACCAAACATTCCCACCCTTGCCGCTGCGGCGACCAAGGAACTTCCGACCGGCGACGCGCCGGCCCCGCTCCGTCTCGCTGCGCCAATCCGGCTGGCGGCGCTCGACGGCAAGACGAACTATTTTGCGAGCGTGGTGCCAAAGGATGTTCCCGTGCAGGCTGTTCAGCCGACGGACAATCCCGACCTGATCTGGGATCCCGTGTCGCACGACGTGATCGCGTGGGGCGACGTAGTCGCCTACGGGATCGACGTTGCCAGCCTGCCGACGGTCGTTGACCGGACAGCGGCAATTCGTGAACTGAAGCGCATTGCGACCCGGTCGCCGCAGATCATGCGCATCTGGCCGGACGATCGCCAACAGCGTGCTGGCCAGACTGTCGAAGTTGATCTGTCTGATGTGGGGTCAAGAGCGGTGTTGCTGTTCAATGTGTCTGGCGATGGCACCATCCAATTGTTGTATCCGGTGGGTTCCGATGCGGCACTGGCCCGATCGGCGAGTTTGCGCCTACCGCTCAGGGTCGGCGAGCCGTTCGGTGCGGAACAGATCGTTGCAGTGACCTCGCARCAGCGCATGGTCGATCTTGAGACAGTCCTGATGCAGCTCAACCGGCGCCGCGCTTCGGGGCAGGTGATCAAGAGCCTCGAGCGGTACTTGCCTGCGGACGCGCGGATCGCCTCGATCGGCTTCTTCAGTGCTCCCTGACTCTTAGGGAGAGCCGGCCATGCCGTCATCGCAGCCGATCCGCCGGGAGCGACCATGGCTCGCATTCCTGCTGCTGCTGGCGGGTAGCGGAGCTTCGTCCGCAGCACCGTTGCCGTCGGCATCGCTGAATGTCGGCACGACGTATGCACCCTGGCTTTGGCCCGTACAAGCGGCGCGCAGGCAGGCCAATACCGCGAGTGTGTCCCTTCAGATCCTGCCGGGTCAGACCGTCAACCTCGGCGGCAAGGTCACGTTCGGCGTCACCGCGAGGAAGCCGGGATATCTCATTCTCGTCGACGTCGACGCGGAAGGGCGGATGTCCCAGATCTTTCCGACTCCCGAGCTATTGGCGCAGTCGGACGGACGCGACATCAATCTCGTCAAGCCCGGCGTCGAATTTGTCGTTCCAACCCCGGCGGCTCGGCAGCGTGGTTTTGAATATGTCGTCTCACCGCCGACTGGGTCAGCAGTGATGATCGCCATCCTGAGCGAGCGGCGGGTGCAGTTGCTCGATTTGCCGGACTTGCCGCGGAAGCTACAAGATCAGGCCGAGGCGTTGAGCTATCTAACGGCCTGGACCAGTGAGCTGCGCGTGCCGGACAACGGCAGCGGAAAGCTGGTGACGAATAATTGGTCGTTCGACGTCAAATCCTATTCCATCAAGTGAGCCCGGCAAGGCCAAGGCCTGTGAAGGCTAAAGCTTGCTCAGCCGACTGAAGAAGCCGCCCCGGGCGATCATGTAATGAATGTCCTTTGGAAAGGGAAAAGCGCTGCGAACGTTGGAAATCGCGCCCTGAAGGAATTCCCCGTGCTGTGGCGCCGGCTTGTGGCGCAGACTTGGCTGGTCAGCGACCTGCGGTATCATGAAGCGATCCACGTAAGCCGGGTCCAGGTCGTTGACCCTGACCATCTGGCCAAATGCCGGGAACAGGTCGTAATGACCGACCCTTACGCTAAGGTTCTTGAGAGCAGGGCGTTGTGGCTGTGCTTGATTGCCATCGGCCATCGCCAGCCCGCGCCCGATCAGGTCCAGCTTCACCGATTGCGGGAGAGTTGATGGACCATACACGATCTCGAGCGCGCGGCCGCTCTGTCCAGACAGCCACTGGTACCAGAAGGTCGCATCGTCGGGCCGCGCATTGGCACCGTAGAGGCAGTCAAATCCCCAACAAGCCGTCAGCTTGCCCTGATACTTTCCAAGGCTCCCGACGAGATTGCGCATGCCGTTACCACCGCCGGAGTGGCATGCGATGATGAGCTTGCCGATCTGGAGCTGAGGAATGGACGTCGAGGAGAGACCCAGGAACCTGGCAAGAGCTCCAAGAATCTCCTCGAGATAGCGTTCGCCCCAGTTCGCGGTTGCCAGGTCAGACACGCTGTAGTTTCCGGCAAAGGTGTCGCCAACGGCATATTCGTAGCCCAGGAACGGCGCGATAAGCACCACGTCCTTGCCGGAATCCCGGACTTGTTCGCGCAGTCGCGCTGGATCGTTGTGGAACAGGAACTCATGGTTTTTGACGTAGAAGCCGTGAAGCCAGATCACGACATCGAACTTGGTGGCGGCTGTTGGGTGCTTTGGCGGAAGATAAACCGCCGTCGGCTTCATGCCGGGCGCCTGCCGCTTCGTGAAGAGCGTCACCCCTGGAAAGGCGCTGGCGTCCTTCTGCTCGAGCTCACACGCCACCACGCAGGTCGCTCCGCTTCGGCCAAGTCAGACACAAGGTCATCGACCGAGCCGAGGCTAGGCTCGGCGGCTCGGCGCACTCGAGATAATCCGGCGTCCCGATAGCTTCCTGACGCCGCCGGCGTAGCGTCTCGCCGCGCTAGTTGCAGACCTCGGCATTGGGATTGGCGTAGGGGCCACCTCCGCCGCGATATTCGAGATGGCAGCCGCGCTTGACGGGGCGGCACAAGAGGTCATTGCAGTAGATCTGTCCGCCGGCGCCTGATGCGCTGCGCTTGGCACCATCCGCCTGCGGCTTCGGGCTCGCCTGTCGCGGCGGAACGTCCGCTGTCGGCTGCCGACTCTGGCGGGCCGAACGATCCGCGCGCGACGGACGGTCATCCGTATTGCTCTTGGCAACCGGCTTCTTCCCGCGCTGCTTCTCGCATTCATTGTCGTCGTTGAGGAACGAGCCCTCGGCACAGGTGATTTTGCTGCACTGGTCGCCGTCGGGCCTGTAGCCGCGATCGCAGATCAGCGGGCAGACCCGCGATGGCCTAAGCTTGATCACGTCAAGAGCATCCAAACTTGCAAGCTTAACGTCCAGTTTGGTGCCTGCGTGCCGGTTGAAGAGAGCCAACGAGCGCTGTGAGGCCGCATTCCATTGGCCGTCGACGGGGCCGGCGAAGCAGCCGACGCGGCTCAATTCGCCTTGTACGGACTTGGCGATATCGGCTCTTGCGATATCGGTCTGGCGCGGCTCGTCGCTCAGTGCCGCAAGCTTGGGCGTCTTGCTGTCCTCACCGGGCGCAGCGGCCGTGGGGTTATCCGCGACGGTACTCTCAGCGGCCGGTTTATTCCCGGAGAGTGCAGCGACGATTGTAGATTCGGATGCAGTCCGTTTCCGTTCCGCCTCGGTGGCCTGCTCCTGCGCCGCTTGCTTCGTCCTCTCGGCGGCAATCCGGGCCTCTTCCGCGGCCTTCAGATCCGCGGCCGCCTTCTCCTGTTCGGCACGCTGGGCGCCCTGGGACATCAGGCGAGCTTGTTGCTGCTCGGCCTGCTGCGCTTTCGCCGTCGCCGCGACGCGTGCGTCCTCGGCCTCGAGCTGATTAAGCTGCAGCTTGGCCAGATTTGAGTAGTATCCGTCGGGATGCTGGGTCAGGAACGCGTTCAGAGCGGGCTTGTTGCGGAGCTGCAAGGCCAATTCGTAATCGCGACGAATTTCCGACTGGGGGTTGGCTGCTTGTATCGGCTCCTCGGCCTTGGCAGCCGGAACAAGTGCAACGTCTTCGCCGCCCAGCGAGCCGTAGACATAGGGCTCCTGTCGGTTGCCCGTGGCTTGCAAGACATCGTCGCGGACGAAGCCGAAAGCCCTGCGCAAGTCGAGCCCCGGCTTTGCAATATACTTCACGAGAGCCGTCGCGTACGGACTATTCTTGCTGTTGCCATCGAGTGCGGTTAGTCCGGCTTTCGCGGCAAACGCGATCAGTGTGTTGGAGACGGCAGGTTCGACCCTGGCCAGCCCGCGGCTGATTGATCGCGAGGCAACTGTGCGCTTCATTGAGTCGGCAAACGGATTGTTGCGGCACGCGTCGACGATCACAACGCGCAGCTGCCTCGCAGGCTCGATCGCCAGCAGGACACGGTCGAGCGAGAATGCTTCGTCATAGATATCCGTGTCACGCTCGAGTCTGGCGTCTGTCGGGATCAGATAGTTCGTTCCGTCGATCTCGATACCGTGGCCAGCATAGTACACCAAGGCAATGTCGGCATTGCGGGCCTGATCGGCGAATTCTCTCAGGGCCCGCCGCATGTCGGTCGCGGCGAGGTTGAGCCTTGAGTCAACCACATCGAAACCTGCGCCCTTCAAGGTCGCGGCGATGGCCGCAGCGTCATTGGCCGGGTTTGGAAGCAGTGGGGCGTTTTGATAGCTGGAATTGCCTACCACCAAAGCTACGCGCTTTGTCGCCCAGGCTGGCTGAGAGGCCAGGAACAGCGAAGCGGCGAGAAGAAGACAAACTCGGAGGTGCCTGTACAATCTCATGGCGAACACCCAACCTATGCCCGTAGAACGGTAACGTCGCGAGGACGGCCGCGTAAGAAATAATTCCTGAATTCGCACGTTACTGGCGGCTGCCTATCTGCATACGGTACCGATCTCGAGCCCGATCCATTCCTATGTGTTGTTTTGGAATGCGGAGGCGTTCAAAAGGCGCGGAGGATTATTGCGGCCGGGCGTTGTGTGCCGATTCATGTGGATGATGGGCGCCCGCCAATGTTGAGCGGTCGCGCGACCTCTGTATAAGATGTTGATGTAAAACATTTATTGTATTCTTGCTGGCCTGCTCGCGGCAGCGCACCAAAAGGCTCTGGCGTGGTTCAAACGAAAGTTCCGCTGACGGCGATCGAGGGGACGTGAAGTCCAAGGACGGGCTCGCGGATCGATGGTCTCGGTCGCAGCTTGCATTCAGGTCAACAACGCGGAGCAAGGCCGTCAGTTCGGCTTCGGGCAGTGATGGACTTTGCGAAGAATTCGCGTCCATCGAGCCATGGCTTGGCGGCCACGAAGCCGAAGTTCTCCAGGACCTGATCCTCCGTGAGAGAGGACGTTCTTGTGGCCCTTGTACTCGCAATCTCTTGATGACCGTCATTTTCATGTTCCCGCCGGAGCGCTCGATCTTCGAGCGCAGGACGATCCGATGACGAGCTTGGGCCTCATCGAGCCCGACGTCGCCTGATCCGACGCGTCGAGCAAACTGGGCGTCGATCAGCAAACAGACGCGGTAGCCCGCGGCAAATAGCCGGCTCGCCCTGTCTATACTGCCAGTGCCCGACGGTGAAACACGAGATCGGCGTCTTCTTGGATGTCGGTGTAGCCGGCGCGGTGAATCTCCATCGGGGTCATGTCCGCCGGACATTGTTCCTTCGGTAGAGTCGAAATGAAACCAGTCCTCCGAATTGCGGAGGACAGCGCGCGGAGATACAATCGCAAATTCCGAACTTCGGAGAAACTAATGCCTATTCCCTTGAGGATTTACATCACGCCATTTGCCGAGAGAGGGGTCGTTGAGCCCAGGCAATGGAGCAGCGACACGGCCAAGAAGGCGCTCGACGTGGTCAATACGATCTGGTCAAAGGCCAAGATCGCGTTCGTGATCAGCGATTGCCTGATGGAGAAGCCGCTCGACATGGCAAAGAGCGCACGCAGCAATGATCAGCGATTGCTGGGTGTTCTTACCTCTCGGCACGATCCGGACAATGCCATCCACATCTACCTCGTCAATTCGATTGAAAATCTGTCCGCTGGCGGAGGCTCATACCCCAATAGCGAACCCGAGCCGGCAAGCTTCGTCCAGTGGTATGGCAATGACCACGCCAATGGACGCGCCTGGGCTCACGAGCTTGGTCATCTGATGAGCCTTGATCACGTCGAGATCGATTATTCCAATGAGAAGCAGGCGGCGCAGCGCGTCAAGAACCTCATGACGATAGGATTGAGCGCCGGCTCCGACTTGACTGGCCAGCAGATCGATGCAGCCAAGGGCTCAAAGCTGGTCAAGCGATTTGGCGGATAAGTCGTCGGTCGATCGCAGAAGTCGTCGCCTCCGTCGTCCTGCAGATCGCGCGTCCGCGCGAAACGGTCCGAACGTCCTCTGCGCGAGGCGGTCTCCACTGAATTCAGCCAAACGATTACATTGCGGCAATCGACGTAGTCGTGTGCTCCCGGCCCGACGTCGAGGTGGCCGGACTTACGGCAAGTTCCATCGCGCCAGGCCTCGCAGGCGGAGCCCTGGGCGAGCCCCTTGTCGGAAATCGAAAAGCAATTGAATGACTGCGTTTCGCTGCATGGCAGCGAAAGCCTTAGTAAGATCGAGGAAACGACGCCAGGTTCCTGTTCGCGAGAACCTCGTCGCTCCAGTTCAGACGTTTGGCTGCCGTTTTGACAGCGGTTGGGTAAGGGCTTCCAAGTCTGGGGAAGTTCCGCGAGGTCGTCGTGCTGTACGAGTTCCACGGCTGTCCTATCGCGACCCCTCCTGGGTCGTCGCTGCTCCGATCGCGACAATGATGTCGCGTTGCACAGCGCACACTGCTTCGGCGCCAGATCGAAATGGGAAGAAGATCACAACCTTCGTTGTAGCTGCCGATTTCATGAACTTCTCTTCTCTTGCCCGCACTAAAAACAAGGCGGTCCTGCGCCGTCCGGCCGATCGCCAACGAGTTGCTATCTGTTTACTGCAGGTCGAAGAGACATGTTTCACAAAACTGGTC
>NZ_JBFUES010000323.1:0-7246 GCF_056403875.1 Bradyrhizobium sp. P2_E8 | reverse complement strand
GATGAGTACAGCTTCATGTACGGCCGCAGCTTCGAGGATCCGGATGGCCATATGTGGGGTGTGAACTGGATGGACCTCGCGGCATTCGCCGCGCAGTCCGAGATGGCGAACGCCTGATCGAAAATCCGAGAGCATTGAAAACCTGAAGAGGAGCGTTCTCCATGTCCAAGCTCGTGCCCTGCATGTGGTTCAACGGCGACGCCGAGGAAGCCGCGAAGTTTTACGTCTCGCTCGTGCCGAATTCGGAGATCACGCACGTCCAGCGCAACGTTTCGGACGGCCCATCCGGCAAGGAAGGCTCCGTGCTCGTCGTCGAGTTCACGGTGGCCGGGCAGCCCCTGGTCGCGCTCAACGGCGGTATGAAGATGGAGTACACCCACGCGATCTCGCTGATGATCCATTGCGACGATCAGGCCCAGGTCGACAGCGTCTGGAATGCGTTCCTGGCCCATGGCGGCAAGGCAGAGCAGTGCGGCTGGCTCAGGGATCGCTGGGGCGTGGCCTGGCAGGTGGTGCCGAAAGTGATGTTTGAATTCCTGTCGAGCCCGGACCGAGCCGCGGCCGCGCGCGCGATGCAGGCCATGTTGAAGATGGTGAAGCTGGACGTCGAAGTCCTCCGACGCGCGTTCGAGGGCAAGTCCGCGGCGTGAAGGGGCATGCCCGCGCCACATACTCACTGTCATCGCCCGGCTTGACCGGGCGATCCAGTACTACGAGATAGGGCGATGATGCGGTGAAGCCGCGGCGTACTGGATGCCCCGCCTTCGCGGGGCATGACCGCGGAAGTTGAGGCTGCGCGCACAAGCCGCCACTAGTAATTAATCCTTAGCCCCACGCCGCCGTGGATGGTGTTGCCAACCGGCTGCGGGCCGAGCGTGCCGTTCGCGAACAAGTCCACGATCCAGCCCTTCTGCACGCGGAAGCCGAGGCGGCCGCCATATTCGAACCAGCCCTGGTTGCCCATGGTCGGCACCACCAAGCCGTTGCCGGTCACGGTGGCGACGATGCCGCTATGGCTGGCGAACGACTGTACCCAGCCGCCGTTGATGTTGGCCTCGATGTTGCTGCCGTAGAGATGCGTCCACTGGCCGCCGATCTTGACCAGGCTGGTGCGATCGGTGCCGGTCGCAATGGTGGCGTCGAACGGGTTGAACGCCGCCGCGCTGTCCGAATAGCCGGACACGCGCTGCCAGAGCTGCCAGACCTCGATCGAGGCGGCGACCTCGTCGCGCGGCGAGACGCGGCTCATCCAGCCGGCGCGGCCATAGACGGCGTAGTTCGAGGCGTTGGTCGAGCCCGTGACGCTCACCGGGCCGAGGCTGGTGTTGTAGCTGCGCGTATAGCGCGCCTTCTCCCATGGCGTCAGGATGGTGCCGACGTCGAAGAACGGGCGCGACGAGCCCCAGTCGGTGAAGTCATAGCGCAGCGCGAAGGCGCCGATCGGCGCGCTGGTGATGTTGTAGCCGCCCTCGCTGTACTGCGTGTAGGCGATGCCGGCGAGCAGCGACAGATTGTTGGTCAGTTCCTTGCGGCCGTGAATGCCGGCCGAGAACGAGCCGGCGGAGCCGAACGCGCTGATGCAGTCGCTGCAATTGACCTGCTCGTTGACGCCGAGCAGCACCGTGCCGAGCACCCGGTTGGTGATCATCTGGTTGAAGCGCTGGTCGGCGAGGCCGCCGACCGAATTGCCGCTGGAATCGGCGCCGGTCGGGCCGGTGCTCGCGCTTGGAGAAGGCGACGGATAAGGCGACGGATAAGGACTCGGCGTGGCTGCGGGCGTGCTAGTCGACGTGGGCGTCGGCGAGCAATTTGTCTCGCAATTGGTCAGGGTTACGGTCGCGGCCGAGGCCGGCTGCACACCCCATGTCAGTGCCACTATGCCCATGGCCATCAGCGCGGCGGCAGGAAGCAGGTCGCGGATGCGGAGCGTTGCCATCGTCAGCGCCCACACAGCATGCCGTCGTCATTGACGGCGGGCGTGACGGTCGGTGAGGCGTCTGCATATTGGCTGACCGAGCACAGCCCGGCATTCGCGGCGCAGGTCGCGGCAAACGTCCAGGGCGGCGTGTTGGTCTTGCTGATGCCGACCTTGCCGCCGGTCGAGGTGATGATCGCGGTGTCGCCGGGCTGGGTCAGCTGCACGCACTGGAAGCTCAGCGTGCAGACGCTGGCTGCGCCGTCTTGGAGCACGACGACGGAGCGGCCACGTTGCGAGAGGATGTCGAGCGTGGTGCCGCGCACGCCGATGGTCGCGAGCGGCGTCGTGATCTTGTAGGCGGCCTTCTCGGAATGTCCGGTGACGAAGCGGAATGCGCCGGTGGTCATGCGGATAGCGACGTCGCGATAGCTATGCTCGTCGTTGAAGACGGTGCGGTCGAGCTTCAGCGTGGCGTTGGGACCGAGCGACAGATTGGTGCTGTCGGCCATGACGAAGCGCGCCGCGCTGTCGGCGCCGGTGCGCACGGTCTCGTCGCGCAGCATGCTGTCGCCGACGTTGATCGGCGTCGCGGTCGCGGCCACGCGCACCACCTCGTTCTGGATCACGACGGCTTCGCCGACGCGCGTCTGCGCCTGTGCGCCAGACGCCACGCACAATGCGGCCGAGAGCAGTGTTGGGAAAAGCCAGAAACGCAAATTCATTTCGCAACCGATCGATGTGTCCCTGATCGTACCGGATCGCGCGCGCTTGCGATGTGGCGAAATTATCACAAGCGGCGCGAGACCTGCGCTATGCTTAGTGACAGTTGCGGCGGAATGCGTTCAATGAAAAGCGCCATCCATATTTTTTCCGCGGTGAAGCAGATTTGCCACGCAAAACATCCCCACAAATGCAGCTCGAATTGCCTGCGGTTCCGAAGATGTCGCGGAGCGCAGTGATTGCTGTCGCAATTTTCCTGATGGCGCATCTGGCGCTGCTGATCGGTCTCACCACGCCGGAGAAATTCGTTTTCGATGAGGTGCACTATGTGCCGGCCGCGCGACAGATGCTGGCACCCGTGATGTCGCAACCGATGCTCAATCCGATGCATCCGCCGCTGGCCAAGGAGCTGATCGCTGCATCGATCGCGGCGTTCGGCGACAACGCGCTCGGCTGGCGCTATCCGGCGACCCTGTTCGGCGCGCTCGCGATCGTCGCGATCTATCTGTGCGGCCTCGCGCTGTTCGCTGCGCAAGGGCCCGCAATCGCCGCGGCGCTGATCGCGGCCTTCAACCAGATGCTCTACGTGCAGGCGCGCATCGCGATGCTCGACATCTTTGCGCTCGGCTTCGGACTGCTCGCGACCGCCGCCTTCATGCATGGCTTTCGCCGGGAGCGGCCGCATGCGCTGTTCGCGGTGGCAGGCTGCCTGTTCGGCTGTGCTGCAGGCTGCAAATGGAGCGGCCTGTTTCCGCTCGGCATCTGCATCGTCATCGTCGCGGTGATCCGCCTGATGCAGGGCTGGCGCACGTTGTTCGCCGACGCGAGGCCGGACGATTGGTATCGGCCCGACCTCTGGCCCGACTTCAGGACGCCGCATGTCGCGCTCTGCTTCGCCGTGCTGCCGGCGATGACATATCTTGCCGCTTTCGTTCCGCTTGATGGATTGTCGCTGCCCGACCTGATCGAGGCGCAGCGCCGGATCTTTGCCGACAACACCACCACCGCGATCGCCGGCCACACTTACATGAGCTCGTGGCCATCCTGGCCGCTGCTCGCCCGCCCGGTGTGGTTCCTGTTCGACAAGACGGCGGAGGACAGCGTGTCGGCGATCGTCTTCCTCGGCAACCCGCTGGTGCTGTGGCCGGCGCTGGCCGCGCTCGCGATCGTGCTGCGCGACGTCGTCGTCGCGCGGCGCTGGGATGCGTTCCTGATCGCGGCGTTCTATTTCGGCCCCTGGCTCGCCTGGGCGCTGCTGCCGCGCACGCTGGGTTTCATCTACTACTATCTGCCGGCCGCGACCGTGGCGTCGCTTGCGCTGGTCTATGTGCTGTGCAGGAACGGCCTGCCGCGCTGGCTGCTGTGGGCCTATGTCGGCCTCGCCGCGATCGGCTTTGCGATCATGCTGCCGATCTCCGCGGCCTTCATCGGAACGTCGATGCAGGGCTTCAACCGGCTGATGCTGTTCCAGAGCTGGATATKAAATCGCCGCCTGCACCATCATGGCAGGCGGCGTGTGTCGTGTGGCGATTAACCGAAAATCATTTCGACGCGGTCTTGGTGTCCATATTGACGACCTGGACGCGGCGGTTGATCGGGTCGGCGCCGTTGGCGGTATCCTTCAGCTTGGTCTTGCCGTAGCCGACGGTGACGAGATCGGTGCCGTTGAGGCCGTAGTTCTGCACCAGGTACTTCTTGATGGTGTCGGCCCGGCGTTCGGAGAGCCCTTGATTGTACTCTTCGCCGCCGATCGCGTCGGTGTGTCCGGCGACCACGAAGGTCGAGCCCTTCAGCGCCGGGTCGGAGAGCGCCTTGCCGAGCGCCTGCACCGACGGCACCGACGTCTTGGCGATGTCGGCCGAGTTGTAGTCGAACTGGATCTCCAGATCGATCTTCGGCTTGGTCGCCGCAAGCTCGGCGATCTGCTCGCGCTCGCCGGTCGAGAGCGACCGGGTCGAGCGGTTGCGCACGGTGTTCAGGAACGTCGTTTCCTTGGCCTGCACCGCCGGATCGGCCTGCGGACCGGCAGACAGACCGCGGGTCACCGGCTTCGGCTTCAACGCATCCAGGATCTTGTCGGAAGAGACGTTGTTGTCGCCGGCCAGTGCCAGGCCCGCCGTCATCGACAGCGCGGCCGTGAGCGTAATCGCCTTCAGTCCAAAAAACTTATCAAAACGGGTCATTGTCGTATCCTCGCTGTTACGCCTGATGGCGATTTGATGCTGCGAGCGTAGAGCAGGTTCAAAAGCCCTGATGTGATGCGGGTCACATTCAGAAATGGCGGAAATTCCATGCGCATCTTAGCGCCGGAGCCGGTCGGCATCCATGTCATACAGCGAGCGGCAGCGCCCTACCGCTAGTGCGACACCAAAGCCTGCGTCAGGAAGCAACGCTGTCTCATTCGATCCTTCAAAGCGGCGTGCAGATCCTGCACGGCGTTTCGAATGCGTTTTCCACCACTCGCTGGACTTCGGGCCGTAGCGGGTACAATCTCGCTGTCATTGCTCGTGACCAGCAGTTATTGCCCGTTGTGTCAGCCGCCCGGAAAGTTGCCGTCGCAACGTCTCTCGGCTCGGTTCGAGCAGCAGAAATCCCCGGGTGATCCAGATCACAGTGCGTCGTTGTGAACTGGATCAGATTGCTCTCATCGGATCGGCTCAGGCCGACCGAAGGGCAGCGAAGAAGTTTGGATCAGGGGAGAATGATCATGCGCTTCTTAATCGCAGCAATTTCAATCGCAGCATTTCTCGCCAGCGGCAACGCAGCTTTCGCCGACAAGCGCGTCGCCTTTGTGGTCGGCAACGCCGCCTACAAGAATGTCCCGCAGCTCCCCAACCCCGCGATCGATTCCAAGGCGATGGCCAGGGTGCTGCGCAATGTCGGCTTCGATGTCGTCGAGGGCTCCAATCTCACGCGTGACGCCATGACTGCAAAGCTCTTGGAGTTTGGCAAGAAGAGCGAAGGCGCCGACATTGCCGTGTTCTTCTACGCTGGCCACGGGATTGCCGTGAATGGCATCAACTACCTGCTGCCGATCGACGCAGATCTGAAATCCGAGATGGACGTCAAGCTGGGCGCGGCGATCAACGTCGACCTGACGCTCGATCAGACCATGGCGGATGCGAAGGTGAAGCTCGTATTCCTGGACGCCTGCCGTGACAATCCGTTCGCGGCAAAGATCCGGTCGGCCAAGGCGACCCGCTCCGTCAACGTGCAGACCGGCCTCGCCGAGATGAAGTCGGGCGAGGGCACGTTGATAGCCTTCGCCACCGGCCCCGGCCAGACCGCGCTCGACGGCGAGGCCGGCACCAACAGTCCGTTCAGCCGCGCCCTCGTCGCCAACATTGCCCAGCCCGGCGTCGAGATCCAGCAGGCCATGACCAAGGTTCGCGCCCAGGTCAGTGACGAGACCAGCAAGGGACAATTGCCCTGGGGGCATACCAACCTTACCGGCAACGTTTATCTCAATCCGGTTGGCGCATCGGCTGCGGCCATGACCGATCCGTCGAACGCGCCGGTGTCGGCCGCGACCAAGCAAGGCTCCGACATCGAGCTCGAGTTCTGGCGCTCGATCAAGGACACCAACAAGGTGGAGGAGCTCAACGCCTATCTCACCAATTATCCGAACGGTACGTTCAAATCGCTCGCGCTCGCCCGCATCGCGGCGTTGCAGGATGGACCGTCCAACACCACCCGCAACCTGTCGGCCGGAATCGATCCCGCGACATTCACCGAGGAAGCCAACCAGGTGTCCGAAGACCAGATCGGTCTCGACAAGGGGCAGCGCCGGGACGCGCAGCGCCGCCTCACCGGGCTCGGCTTCGACATCAAGGCGACCGGGAAGTTCGACGACGAGACCCGTTCGGTGATCAAGCGATGGCAGGCGGCACGTGGGTATCCCGTCACCGGCTACCTCAACAAGCTTCAGCACAAGGCCCTGCTATCGGAGATCGTTTCGGCCAGCTCGGCCTCCTCCGAGCAGGCAGACGATGAGCCGGCGCGGCGCCGTTCCTCCGGTGGTGGCGGCCGGCGCCATTACAATAGTGGCAGCGGCAGCCCGGTGGGCGGTCCCGGCGGTTTGTTCGGCGGAATGATGGGCGGATTGTTCGGCCGTCGTTGAAGGGGGAAGGTCAGGCGGCCCAGTCCGGGCCGCCTGACCTGTCGCAATGCCGCGCTCGTCCTTCGTCGCAAAGCCGTCGCCCCATGGCCCGCCTGCGAACAAGTTTTCGGCCAGATGCGCGCCTAGCAAAGTTCTTCGCCACCAACCGCAGACGAAGGGGAGCCGAGTTCCATCCAGTGCCGAGGCCGAGTGATTATCAATCCCACCGCAGTGGCCCGCCGGATCGGACTGTGTCCCTGAGCTCCATGCCCATCTATATCGGCGCGGCGATGATCGCAGTGGCGATCCTGCTGTCGACCCTGATCACGGGGATGACCTCCCGCTATGTCGGCCTCGACGGGCCGAACGACGAGAACATGTGGCTGGTCGACCGCCTCACCGGCAACGTCTATCGCTGCCAGGCGGAGGGGCGGGGCAAGGCCTCGTGCGAGCCCGATATCGCCACCGGCAGCCTCAGCGATCGGCCCAGAGCACCGAAAGACGGCCGT
>NZ_JBFUES010000322.1:0-7264 GCF_056403875.1 Bradyrhizobium sp. P2_E8 | reverse complement strand
GTACATCGAGAGGCGATTTATCCGGGAGATAACGAAGATGGACGCCGCCCAACTGCGCCAGATGCAGGCCCCGATCAAGGAACGCTACAAGACCGATCCCAAGACCGCGCTGATCACGTTGAAGGCCAAGGGCTCGACCGACAGCGACGGCATCGCCTGCAAGGTCGAGACCGGCCGCGCCATCGCGCTTGCCGGCCTGCATCCAGCCACCGGCGGCTCCGGCCTCGAACTCTGCTCCGGCGACATGCTGCTCGAGGCACTGGTCGCCTGCGCCGGCGTCACGCTGAAATCGGTCGCGACCGCGATCGAGGTGCCGCTCAAGACCGGCAACGTCTATGCCGAGGGCGATCTCGATTTCCGCGGCACGCTTGGCGTCGACAAGGAGACGCCGGTCGGCTTCGCCGAGATCCRTCTCCGCTTCGAGGTCGACACGCCGGCGCCGCAGGACAAGCTCGATCTCCTGCTCAAGCTCACCGAGCGCTATTGCGTGGTCTACCAGACCATCAAGAACGGCCCGAAGGTGTCGGTGTCGATGCAGCGGATGTGAGACGCAGGCCGCAGCCCAACAATCGGTGTCGTCCCGGCGAAAGCCGGGACCCCCGCGCGAGCACTTGCTCGTCGCGATTATCCCAGATGCTGATTGTGTCGCGATACTTGCAACTACGACCGTTTAACACAGCGAAGCCTGTGGCTATGGGTCCTGGATCGGCGCTCACTCTGGACAAACGCGTTTGCCAGGAGTTCGCTTGTCCAGGACGACGAAGAAAAAATGTCCCCCGACCTCCACTTCATCCTCTTCCTCCTCCTGCGCATGGCGATCGCGGCGGCGTTCGTCGTGACGGCCTCGATCATCACCGAGCGATCGGGGCCCGTGATCGGCGCACTGATCGCGACCCTTCCGGTCTCGGCCGGTCCGTCCTACGTCTTTCTTGCCATCGACCATGACGCCGGCTTCATCGCGCAGGGCGCGCTGGCGAGCCTGCCGGTGAACGCGGCGACCATCTTCATGTGCCTCACCTATGTCGTGCTGTCGCAGCGGCACAATCTCGCGGTGAGTTGCGGCAGCGCCGTCGCGGTGTGGATCGTGCTGGCCTCGATCATCCGCCAGTTCGACTGGTCGCTCACCGCCGGGCTTGCCGCCAATCTGATCGCGTTCGGCATCTGCATTCCACTGCTCGCAGGCTATCGCCACGCGAAGATGCCGCTGGTGACACGGGGCTGGTACGACGTCCCCATGCGTGCTGCGCTGGTCGCGATCCTCGTCGCCATCGTGGTTTCGACGTCGGGCTGGGTCGGCCCCCGCATCAGCGGTATCATCGCGCTGTATCCGGTGGTGTTCTCCAGCATCATGCTGATCCTGCATCCACGCATCGGCGGTCCGCCGACCGCCGCCGTGCTCGCCAACTCCGCCTGGGGCCTGCTCGGATTCGGCATGGCGGTCGCGGTGCTGAACGTCGCCGTCACGCAGTTCGGCTCGGCGATCGGCTTGAGTTGCGCACTTGCCACCTGCATCGGCTGGAACCTGACGCTGTGGTGGATGGGGCGACGGAAGAGGGCGGTGCATTAGCCGCGCCGCGCTTCGTGAGGCGAGGTATGCTACGCTTGGGACCCCAGCCCTGCGTCAGGATAGATGGTTACCGGGGCTGGCAGACCCGCTAAGCTGGCAGCAGAGCAAGATCGGGGCGTGCGGTGGAGGGATTGTACAAGGTCGAATACGATATCAACGACGGCTCCGGCCGCAGCGTTCTGTACGCCCATGCCGGGAAAATGCTTGGCGGCAACACGGCCTTCGCCCACTTCGGCACCTACGAGATTGTGGACGGCGAAATCGTCGCCAGGCTCCGGACGAAGCGCCACAGCCGGTCGCCGCAGCACAGGTCGCTGGTCAGTTCCGACGCCGTCACAATCAGCATTCGCGGTCGACAGCAGGGCAAGATCTGCCGCTTCGAGGGAGAAGTGGTCGAGGACGCCTCGGTGTTTCGCGCCGTGATGACGCCGCTCGGCGACGATGACGTTCCCCCGCCCGGTGCGGTCGGCGAGGGCGGCATCGTCAGCGGACTCTATTCGATCGACATCCGGATGCTGGATGGAATTGCCGGTGGCCATACCGGCGTGATGTTGCTGCGCTACGGCCGCATCCTCGGCGGCGATGCCTTCTTCTATTATCTCGGCGCCTATTCTTCGGCGAACGGTCGCTGGAAAGGCGAATTCGTCAATCAGGAACACACGCCGGCGAAGAGCGAGCATCCCTTGTTCGGTGGCTACGAGGTGGGCATCGGCTTCTCCGGCCACTGCGATGACAAGGGTGCCGAAATGGAAGCGACCGCGCTCGCCGGCAAGCGCAGCATCCGCCTCGCCGCTACCTTGAAGCTGATCGAGCCGTTTGCCGGGGCGGGCCGCTGACGGCCAGTACGCCGGCGAACACGGCCAAGCCGTCGCAATTCCGCCTGCAGCACAGCCCGGCATCGCGGCTCGGCTCATGGCTTGTCGGTCAGAGCATCACTCTCTGGTCGTTGGAAGGTTCGCTGGCACTACTTCGGCAGCTTGGCCTTCGAGCGCCTCGCGCGGCGACATCTCGTCGGGATGCAACGCCTTCACCGCGTCCATCAGCAGCTCCGCCTCGCTCGGCGGCGCCGACGCGCGAGAACAGGCGGTTGATGATGCCGATGCGGGCGCGCGTGGCCGGCACGAAGCTGCCGATCTGCGCGAGCAGGGCGATCAGCGCGTTCTGGCGCAGGAAGGTCGACTTGCCGGCCATGTTGGGACCGGTGAGCAAGCGTCTGGCGATGGATGACGGTGGCATTCAGCGGCGCCGACATCAGCTTGTCGCTGTGTTGCGCGGTCACCTCGACGAAATAGCCGAGCACGTTGTTGTGGCGGATCTTCAGGCCCTTCACGCCGGTGTCGTCGGCGTAGCGCGCCTGCATCGAGGCCACCACGAGGCGCGAGGCGTCGGTCCGCCGACCGCCGCCGTGCTCGCCAACTCCGCCTGGGGCCTGCTCGGATTCGGCATGGCGATCGCGGTCATGCACGTCGCGGTGGTGCAGTTCGGCGCGGCCGTCGGATTGAGTCTTGCGATCGGCACCTGCGTCACCTCGAACCTGACACTGTGGGGCATCGGCCGGCGTGATGCACAAGGTGCACAATAAGCGCCGTGAGACTACGGACACGATGTGACGTCGCGAAACACTTGTCTGGCGCGAATTCATTCGAGCGAGCAGCGCGGCGCCCCGCAAGCCGTTGAGTGACAAATGTCATTTCAAATCGTGCCCAGACCGCCGCCAAGTGCCGTGCGCATCGGTGACTTTCCCCCGGCTGCTGCTTTCCGACATTTCTATTAGAACTTTGTTCGAGCTTTTCCCGTACGAATCAACTTGCATACCCCGCGTCCGACACCGCCCGCGTATATCTTGGCGGATCTCTATTCAAATGATCGGACCTGCGGGAACCACCGATTGGAATACGGCATCGCTGCCGCGCGGTCACATCCGGTGCTATTTCGAGATGGAGCTTCTTTGATGTTTGGACGTAACTCTCGCAGTGATGCAGACGCACAGCTCGCCGCCATCGGCCGCTCGCTGGCCGTGATCGAGTTTGCGATGGACGGTACGATCCTTACGGCCAACCAGAACTTCCTGAAGGCGCTCGGCTACTCCCTCGACGAGATCAAGGGGAAGAAGCACGCCATGTTCGTGCCGGCCGATCAGCGCGACGGTGCCGACTACAAGGCGTTCTGGGCGCAGCTCAACCGCGGCGAGCCGCAGGCCACCGAATTCAAGCGAATTGCTAAGGGCGGCCGCGAGGTCTGGATCGAGGCGTCCTACAATCCGGTGCTCGACAATGCCGGCAAGCCGGTCAAGGTCGTGAAGATCGCGACCGACATCACCGCCAAGAAGATTCGCGCCATGACGGAAGCCTCCAAGGTGTCCGCCATCAGCCGCGCCCAGGCCGTGATCGAGTTCAAGCTCGACGGCACCATCGTCACGGCCAACGAGAATTTCTGCAAGGCGCTCGGCTATTCGCTGGCCGAGATCGAGGGCAAGCACCACAGCCTGTTCGTGGCTCAGTCCGAGCGTGACGGCGGCGCCTATCGCGAATTCTGGGCCAAGCTCAACCGCGGCGAATACCAGRCCGGCGAGTTCAAGCGCATCGGCAAGGGCGGCCGCGAGGTCTGGATCCTCGCCTCCTACAATCCCCTGCTCGACGAGAACGGCAAGCCGTTCGGCGTCGTCAAGTTCGCAACCGACGTCACCGCGGAGAAGCTGAAGAACGCCGATCTCGCCGGTCAGATCGCGGCGATCGACAAGGCGCAGGCGGTGATCGAGTTCAACATGGACGGCACCATCATCACCGCCAACGCCAACTTCCTCGGCGCGCTCGGCTATTCGCTCGCCGAGATCAAGGGCAAGCATCACAGCATGTTCGTCGATCCGTCAGAGCGCRACGGCGCGGCCTATCGCGAGTTCTGGGCCGCGCTCAACCGCGGCCAGTACCAGGCGGCGGAGTACAAGCGCATCGGCAAGGGTGGCAAGGAGGTCTATATCCAGGCGTCCTACAACCCGATCCTCGATCTCAACGGCAAGCCGTTCAAGGTCGTGAAATATGCCACCGACACCACGCGGCAGGTGCTCGTCCGCATGGGCAACGAGCGCGTTCGCGGCATGATGGAGTCGGTCGCCGCCGGTTCCGAGGAGCTCAACGCCTCGGTGCGGGAAATTTCCGAGGCGATGACCAAGTCGCGCGAAACCGCGTTGAGCGCGGTGGATCAGGTCGCGGCCGCCGACGCCCAGGCTCAGCGCCTCACCGAGGCCGCGCAGGCGATGAGTGGCATCGTCGAGATGATCAACAGCATCACCGGGCAGATCAACCTGCTCGCGCTCAACGCAACGATCGAATCCGCCCGCGCCGGCGAAGCCGGCCGCGGCTTTGCCGTGGTCGCCTCCGAGGTGAAGAGCCTCGCCAACCAGGCCAAGCAGGCGACCGACAAGATCGGCCAGGAGATCGGCAGTCTCAACGGCATCTCCGGCGACGTCGTCAGCGCGCTCGGCTCGATCAAGCAGGCGATCAACAATGTCAGCGAATACGTGACATCGACCGCCGCGGCCGTCGAGGAGCAGAGCACGGTCACGAACGAGATGTCGACCAGCATGCAGCGCGCCGCTGCGGAAGCGGCGGCGATCGCGGCGCGGGCGTAGGCCAAACGTTCGGATGCGTAGAGTGGGTTAGCGCAGCGTAACCCACCAGCCTTTCCCGCTGCGGCAAAAGTATCGTAGCCCGCATGAGCGCAGCGACATGCGGGATCAGGTGTCCCGGATGTCGCTTCGCTCATCCGGGCTACGGCACCGTCATTGCTTCGGCAGCTTGGCCTTCAACGCATACAGCGCATCCAGCGCCTCGCGTGGCGACATCTCGTCGGGGTGCAACGCCTTCACCGCGTCCATCAGCAGCTCCGCCTCGCTCGGCGGCGCGGCTTCCGCGGCGGCGCGTGAGGGCACGGCGAACAGCGGCAGATCGTCGGCGAGGGCGCGGGCGGTCTGGCCGCGGTCCTGCGCCTCGAGCTTGGCAAGCACGGATTTGGCGCGCGTGATCACGGCCGGTGGCAGCCCCGCGAGCTTCGCCACCTGGATGCCGTAGGAGCGGTCGGCCGAGCCCGGCAGCACCTCGTGCAGGAACACGACGTTGCCCTGCCATTCCTTCACCCGCACGGTGGCGTTGAACATCCGCGGCAGTTTTGCCGAGAGCGCGGTGAGTTCGTGATAATGCGTTGCGAACAGCGTGCGGCAGCGGTTGCTCTCGTGCAGATGCTCGATCGCGGCCCAGGCGATCGAGAGACCGTCGAAGGTGGCGGTGCCGCGGCCGATCTCGTCGAGGATCACGAGCGCGCGCTCGCCGGCCTGGTTGAGGATCGCCGCGGTCTCGACCATCTCGACCATGAAGGTGGAGCGGCCCCGGGCGAGATCGTCGGCGGCACCGACGCGCGAGAACAGGCGGTCGATGATGCCGATGCGGGCGCGCGTGGCTGGCACGAAGCTGCCGATCTGCGCGAGCAGGGCGATCAGCGCGTTCTGGCGCAGGAAGGTCGACTTGCCGGCCATGTTGGGACCGGTGAGCAGCCAGAGCTGGCCGGACTTTTGCGCAGGGCTCGGCGACAAGTCGCAGGCATTGGCAATGAACGGCTCGCCGTTGCGCTTGAGCGCCTGCTCGACGACGGGATGACGGCCGGCTTCGATCGCGAAGCCGAGCGACGAATCCACCTCCGGCCGCACATAGTTCTCGTCGACGGCGAGCTTCGCCAGCGAGGTCGCAACATCGAGCAGCGCAAAGCCCTGCGCGGCGGCACGCAGGTCGTCGCTGATCTCCAGCGCCTTGGCGCAGAGCCGCTCGAAGATCTCGAGTTCGAGCCCGAGCGCGCGGTCACCGGCATTGGCGATCTTGGCCTCGATCTCCCCGAGCTCCGACGTCGTGAAGCGCACCTGGCCCGCCAGTGTCTGGCGATGGATGAAGGTGGCGTTCAGCGGCGCCGACATCAGCTTGTCGCCGTGCTGCGCGGTGACCTCGACGAAATAGCCGAGCACGTTGTTGTGGCGGATCTTCAGGCCCTTGACGCCGGTGTCGTCGGCGTAGCGGGCCTGCATCGAGGCCACCACCAGGCGCGAGGCGTCGCGCAGGTTCCGGGCTTCGTCGAGGGCAGGCTCGTAACCCTGGCGAACGAAGCCGCCGTCGCGCTTGATCAGCGGCAGTTGCTCGTCGAGCGCCGTCGCAAGCTCGGCCGCGAGCTCGCGCGATGGTCGCTTCAAGGCCGCCATCACCGCCGCGATCTCCTGCGGCGGCTGGTCGAGCTCGCCGAGCCGCGCCAGCACCTGGTCGGCGGCGATGATGCCATCGCGCAGGCCGGCGAGATCGCGCGGTCCGCCGCGGCCGACCGAGAGACGGGCCAGCGCCCGCGACATGTCGGGCGCGCCGCGCAGGATGCTGCGGATGTCTTCGCGCGCGGCCGAATCGGCAACGAAGGCGCCGACCGCATCGAGCCGCCGCGCGATCGCCGGCGCATCCGTCAGCGGCGCGGCCAGTCGCTGCGCCAGCAGGCGCGAGCCCGCCGAGGTCACGGTGCAGTCGATCGCATCCAGCAGCGAGCCGCGACGCTCGCCGGCGAGCGTCCGCGTCAGCTCGAGATTGGCGCGCGTGGCGGGATCGATCGCCATGGTCGCGCCTGAAGCCTCGCGCGCGGGCGGCGATAGCGGCGGGTGCTTGCCGACCTGGGTGC
>NZ_JBFUES010000321.1:0-7306 GCF_056403875.1 Bradyrhizobium sp. P2_E8 | reverse complement strand
ATCCGGACCCGGCGGGCCGCGCTAGCGAAAAGTGTGTAGCGGTTCTCCGATAAGATCAGGTGCAAGAGACAAGAGCGAAGTAGAGACGAGACAATGAACATCAACAAATCTGCCACTCCTCCGCTTGCGCCCGAGCTGATCGAACAATTCCGCAAGATCGTCGGCGACCGCCATGCGATCACGGATGCGGCCGACATCGAGGCTTACGTCACCGAGGAGCGCAACCTGTTCCACGGCCGCTCGCCGCTAGTGCTGCGTCCGGGATCGACCGCGGAAGTCTCCGCGATCTGCAAGCTCGCTTCCGCGCACCGAATCGCGCTGGTGCCGCAGGGCGGCAACACCGGGCTCGTCGGCGGCCAGACCCCGCACAATGGCGAGGTAGTGGTGTCGCTGCGGCGGCTCGACAAGATCCGCGAGGTCGACACCGCCTCCAACACCATGACCTGCGAGGCCGGCGTGGTGCTGCAGATCGCGCAGCAGAAGGCCGCCGACGTGGACCGGCTGTTTCCGCTCTCGCTCGGCGCCGAAGGCAGCTGCACCATCGGCGGCAATCTCTCGACCAATGCCGGCGGCACCGCCGCGCTCGCCTATGGCGTCGCGCGCGAGATGGCGCTGGGGCTGGAAGTCGTGCTCGCCGACGGGCGCGTGCTCAACGTGCTGTCGAAGCTGAAGAAGGACAACACCGGCTACAATCTGCACAACCTCTTCATCGGCGCCGAAGGCACGCTCGGCATCATCACGGCGGCGACGTTGAAGCTCTTCCCCAAGCCACGGGCGGTCGAGACGGCGTTCGTCGGGCTGAAGTCGCCGGCCGCGGCGCTGAAGCTGCTGACGATCGCGCAGGGCGAAGCCGCGAACGCGCTGACGAGCTTCGAGCTGCTGTCGGAGATGGCGGTCGACTTCTCGGTCCGCCACGGCATCGACGTGCGCGATCCGCTGGAAGCAAAACATCCCTGGTACGTGCTGATGGAATTGTCCTCCCCCGGCGAGGATGCCCGCACGCCGCTGGAGGCGATCCTGACCCGCGCCATGGAGGACGAGATCGTCGACGACGCGGTGATCGCGGCCAACCTCACCCAGCGCAACGGCTTCTGGAAGCTGCGCGAGGAGATGTCGTCGGCGCAGAAGCCGGAGGGCGGCTCGATCAAGCATGACATCTCCGTTCCCGTCGCCGCCGTGCCCGCCTTCATCGACGAAGCCAATGCCGCGGTCGTGAAGCTGATCCCCGGCGCGCGGCCGGTGCCGTTCGGCCATCTCGGCGACGGCAATCTGCACTACAATGTCAGCGAGCCCATCGGCGCCAACACCGCGGATTACCTGGCGCGCTGGCACGAGATGAATGCGGTGGTGTTCGAGATCGTGCTGCGCATGGGCGGCTCGATCTCCGCCGAGCACGGCATCGGCGTGCTCAAGCGCGACGAGCTGCCCGAGGTGAAGGACAAGACCGCGATCGAGCTGATGCGGTCGATCAAGGCGATGCTCGACCCGCTCGGCATCATGAATCCGGGGAAGGTACTGTGAGCATGTCCCTCACGATCGACGCGATCAGCGACGCCGACGTCGAACCGGTCGTCGCGCTGTGGCAGCGCTGCGGCCTGACGCGCCCCTGGAATGACCCGCATGCCGACATCGCGCTGGCGCGGCGGCGCGACAACTCGACCGTGCTGGTCGGCCGCGATGGCAGCGCGATCGTCGCCACCGTCATGGTCGGCCATGACGGCCACCGCGGCTGGGTCTATTACGTCGCCGTCGATCCTGAAGGCCGCAAGCGCGGTTTTGGCCGGGTGATCATGGCGGCGGCCGAGGACTGGCTGCGCCAGGCGGGCATCGCCAAGCTCCAGCTCCTGGTTCGCCGCGAGAACGCGCAGGCCAATGCGTTCTACCAGTCGCTGGGCTTCGAGGAATCCACCTCGGTGATGTTCCAGAAGTGGCTCGACGGCCGCGGGCAGCCCCGTTAGTTCTCACCCGGAAAACAGCAATGACCATTTCCGACCGCGTCCGCATCAAGGACGTCCGCGTGCTCTCCGACAACTGGACCATCCTGAAGAACACGACGTTCGAATACCGGCGCGCCAATGGCGAGTGGCAGACGCAGCACCGGGAAACCTATGAACGCGACAACGCCGCCGCCGTGCTGCCTTATAATCGCGCACGGCGCACCGTGATCCTGGTGCGCCAGTTCCGCCTGCCGGCGTTCATCCGCGGCTACGACGATCTCCTGATCGAGGCGGCCGCCGGCGTGCTCGACGATGCCTCTCCCGAGGTGCGCATCCGCGCCGAGGCCGAGGAGGAAACCGGGTATCGCCTGCACCACGTCCACAAGGTGTTCGAGGCCTTCATGAGCCCCGGCGCCATCACCGAAAAACTGCATTTCTTCGTCGCCGAATACGAGCCGGAGATGCGCGTCAGCGACGGCGGGGGCCTCGAGCATGAGGGCGAGGACATCGAGGTGCTGGAGCTTTCCATCGACGAGGCGCTGGCGATGATCGCGGACGGACGGATCATCGACGCCAAGGCGATCATGCTGCTGCAATACGCGGCGCTGCATGTGTTCAGGTAGCTGACGCTCTTCACCCTTCCCTGGAGAGGGAGGGTAATCGCATATGACTTTTTGGCAGGGCCGGAGCGCGCGCCTCGTCCTTCGAGATGACCGCTCCGCGGTCTCCTCAGGATGAGGCTAAGCGGAATCTTTGCCGGTCGAAAATTGCTGCTGCGCCCTCCGTCCTCATCCTGAGGGCCCGCCAAAGGCGGGCGTCTCGAAGGATGAGCCGCAGAGCAACGGCCTTAAATGCGATCGCCCTGCCCTGAGGGGAAGGGTAAGCGGCACCATCAACGCCGCACCATCCTCATCTGCAATTCTGGCCTGCGCCGCCCCTCCCCCGTTGAGCTCACCGCCGACTATCTCTAGTCTGCCTCTCAACAAGAACCAGGAGACGCGCCCATGTCCGCTTCGCGCGACGACGAATTCGGCTTTGCGCCCGACTACGATGCTCCCGTCCCCTATATGCAGCGCACCCGGGACTATTACGCCGCAATCGGCTACACCACGCCGTACCGCTGGGCGCATCACACCGAGGCACCGTTCCAGCCGCTGAAGAAGCAGCTTTCGCAATCGCGCGTCACCATCATCACCACGGCTGCGCCGTTCGATCCGACCAAGGGCGACCAGGGGCCGGGCGCGGTGTATAACGGCAGCGCGAAATTCTACCAGGTCTACGACGGCGACACCGCCGAGCAGCACGATTTGCGCATCTCGCATATCGGCTACGACCGCAAGCACACCTCGGCGACCGACAGCGGAACCTGGTTTCCGCTGCCGCAGCTCCTGAAGGCATCGGCCGCGGGCCGGATTGGCGAGGTGGCTCCGCGCTTCTTCGGCGCGCCGACCAATCGCAGCCATCGCGTCACCCTCGACACCGATGCGCCGGAGATTCTGGCGCGCTGTCTTGCCGACAAGGTCGATGCCGCGGTGCTGGTGCCGAACTGCCCGGTCTGCCACCAGACCACCGCGCTGGTGGCGCGGCACCTGGAGCGGAACGGCATTCCGACCGTGATCATGGGCTGCGCCAAGGACATCATCGAGCACGCCGCCGTGCCGCGCTTCCTGTTCTCCGACTTCCCGCTCGGCAATTCCGCCGGCAAGCCGCACGACGTCACCTCGCAGGCGCAGTCGCTCGAGCTGGCGCTTCGGCTGCTCGAGACCGCGAGCGGCCCGCAGACGACGATGCAGTCGCCGCTGCGCTGGAGCGAGGATGCCTCCTGGAAGCTCGACTACAACAATGTCGCGCAGCTCTCGCCGGAAGAGCTGGCGCGCCGCCGCGCCGAGTTCGACAAGCAGAAGGAGATCGCGCGCGGCAACCGCGCCGCCTGACGTCCCCCGACAACCAAAACAAAAAGGGAGAGCGACGTGACGCGACCGTTCGAGGGCGTGAAGATCCTGGATTTCACGCAAGTGCTGGCCGGCCCCTATGCGAGCTACCAGCTCGCGCTCCTGGGTGCCGAAATCATCAAGGTCGAGCGGCGCGAGGGCGAGGACATGCGCCGCACGCCGCTCAGCCGCGAATGGGCCGAGCGCGGGCTGGCGCCGGCGTTCCAGGCCATCAACGGCAACAAGCGCAGCCTGACGCTGGATTTGCAGAAGCCCGATGCGATCGCCATCGTGAAGAAGCTCGCCGCCCGGGTCGACGTCGTCATGGAAAACTTCCGCCCGGGCGTGATGGACAAGCTCGGCATCGGCTACGAGGCGCTGTCCGCGATCAGTCCAAAGCTGATCTATTGCGCCGTATCAGGCTTCGGCCAGACCGGCCCGGACCGTTTACGGCCCGGCTATGACGGCAAGATGCAGGCGCTGTCGGGCATCATGGCGATCACGGGCCACCCCGAGACGGGACCGACGCGCGCGGGCTTTGCGGTCTGCGACGTGCTCTCGGGCGCCACGGCTGCGTTCGGCGTATCGAGCGCGCTGTACCAGCGCGACCGCACCGGCAAGGGGCAGTTCGTCGACGTCTCCATGCTGGAGGCGACGATGGCATTTCTGTCAGGACAGATCGCGGACTGGTCGGTCGCGGGCCATCGCCAGCAGCTGTCAGGCAACCAGGCCGTGAGCCGCCGGACCACGGCGAATTTGTTCAAATGCGGCGACGGCCACATCCTGCTCGCCGTCAACAACGAGAAGCAGTACCGCGCGCTGATGAGCGCGCTCGGCCGCGAGGATACGCTGTCCGATCCGCGCTTTGCCGACTGGTTCGCGCGCAACGAGAACGAGCCTGCGCTGCGCGCCATCATCGAGGCGGCCCTCGCGGCAAGGCCGGCGCGCGAGTGGGAGACGATTCTGGAAGACGCCGGCGCGCCCTGCGCCAGCATCTGGAAGGTCGAGGAGGTGATCGATCATCCGCAGATCAAGGCGCGCGGTGCGATCCAGGAGCTGGATACGCCCTACGGCCGCCTGCGCTTTGCCGGCAGCGGATTCAAGCTCGCGCATGGCGGCGGCAAGCTGGACCGGATGGCACCGGAGCTGGGCGCGGATACGGATGCAGTGCTGGGAGAGCTGGGGTTCGATGCGGCGGAGATTGCGGCGTTGAGGGCAAGGGAGATTGTGTGAGGGCTGGAGCTACAAACTGCCCTGTCGTCCCGGCGAAAGCCGGGACCCATAGCCACCGAATTCATTTTGGCGAAGATTGCCCACGACCATCTCGCGCCACAACTTCTCCCTGGGGGTATGGGTCCCGGCCTTCGCTGGGACGACAGCGGAATTTGAGGCTGCAGTCGAATTTCGATCACATCTAAAACAGCGACCCCTGCCCGTCATCCGCCGATCCCGCCGCAGCCTTCCGCACCGCGCGCTTCGGCTTCGACGCCTCCACCTCCGCCTCGATCTCCTCCGCGCTGATCGGCAAGGGCAGCTGATCGTCGTCATTGGCGACGCGGTTGACGCGGGTGGAGACCGGGTGCCAGGCGAATTCGCCGATGCGCGGGGCGGCCATCAGCGGCAGGATCGCGTCGACCTCGTCGCCCCTTATGTCGAGCCAGCGCTCGAAATCACCCGGGCTGATGGTGACGGGCACGCGGTCATGCAGCGTCGCAAGGTCCTCGCCCGCCGCCGCCGTGACGATCGCGACCGTATCGAGCTCCTCGCCGTTCGGCCCGGCCCAGGTCTCGAACACCGCGGCAAAGCCGAGCGGCGCGCCGTCGGCCCGATGGATGAAGAACGGCTGCTTGCGGCCATCCACCGCCTTCCACTCGTAGTACCCGTCAGCCGGGATCAGGCCGCGCCGCCGGCGAATCGCGCGTTTGAAGGCGGGCTTCTCCAGCACCGTCTCCGAGCGGGCATTGATCAGGAGCGTAAACCCCTTGGGGTCCTTGACCCAGCCGGGCAGCAGCCCCCAGCGCATCAGGCGGAAATGGCGCGCGCCGTTCTCGACCAATACGACCGGAATCGGTTGTGTCGGGGCGACATTGTACCGGGGCGGGAAATTCGGCTGCTCGACATAGCCGAAGAGTTGCCGCAAAGCCGCGGGGGCCGAAGTTATGACGAAGCGTCCACACATCGTTGGGTATCTATATAGGGTCCGTTCAGGTCCTTTTAACCCCGAACGTTAACACTGCGGCGGATGAGCTCAATGGCCTCCCAACCCGCGCGGGCGCATGTACAGACGGGCCCCGAGGCTGCGGCCTGGGCCGAACGGCTGCGCGTGGCCAACATCAACCCGCGGACCGGGCTTGCCACCGACTATCTCAACCATTTCAATGAAGCCGTGATGCTGCTCGAAATGGTGCCGGACATGCCGGAATGCGCCGAAGACTTTCTGACCTGGTCGCCGCTGTCCTATGCGGAGCATTTCACGGCGTCGAACTTCAAGGCGCGCGACCTCGCCATCGAAGCCTATGAGAAGGCCGATCCCAACGTGCGCGCGCAGTTCGACCACATCACCGACACCATGACCTCGATCCTGACCGCGGTCGGCTCGGCCATGCGCGAGGTCGAGAAGGACACGACCCGCGTCCGCCTGGCCGAGCAGGCCACCCTCTGGGTCAAGCCGCTGATCGCCGCCTGCGGCGGCATCATCAATGGCGGGGCGGAAGCCGACGTCGACACCATCATGTCGAACTGAGCCAGGTCCTTTAAGAACCAGGTCCTCTAAGAAGTCCTTTAAGAACCAGGTCCTCTAAGAAGATGTCCGCAGTCGTCCAGCCCCAGCGTCCCCAGATCGCGGTCAGCGCGGCGATTTTTCGTGACGGCAAGGTACTTCTGACCCGCCGCGCCCGCTCGCCCGCCAAGGGGTTCTATTCGCTGCCCGGCGGCCGGGTCGAGTTCGGCGAATCGCTGCACCAGGCCCTGGTGCGCGAGGTGGATGAGGAAACCGGGCTTACAATCGAGATCATCGGCCTTGCCGGCTGGCGCGAGGTGCTGCCGGCGACGGCCGGCGCCGGCCATTACCTGATCATGTCCTTTGCCGCCCGCTGGGCGGCCCGGGAGCCGGTTTTGAACGACGAGCTCGACGACTACCGCTGGATCGCCCCGGATGCCCTGGCGAGCCTCGGCGATCTCAAGCTGACCGGGGGGCTGGAGGAGGTCATCCAGTCCGCCGCGCGCCTGATCGGACACTGACCCCCGCCTTGCGCCCGCCGCCCTGAGGGGGCATACACCCGCCGATGTCCACGCGATTTCTGGCCATTTTCGCCCTGATTCTCGCCTGCGCCTCCGTGCCCACGAGGGCCCAGGACGTGGCGGCGCCGTTTGACGCCGATTTGCAGCGGCTGGCGGAGATCCTCGGCGGCCTGCACTACTTGCGCGGCATCTGCGGGT
>NZ_JBFUES010000320.1:0-11165 GCF_056403875.1 Bradyrhizobium sp. P2_E8 | reverse complement strand
CCGCGAGCGAGACCGCGAGCGCGGCGGCGACGGTGTCGCCGGCGCCGGAGACGTCGCGCACCTTCACGGGGACGGCCGGAACGTGAACGGCCGCGCCTTGGCGCGRCACCAGCGTCATGCCGTGCTCGCCTTGCGTGACCAGGATCGCCTCGCAATCGGCGAGCCGCATCACGTCCTCGCTGGCATCGACGATGCTCTGCGGCGTGTCGGCGCGGCTGCGGGTCGCCTCGGCAAATTCCTTGCGATTGGGCGTGAGCAGCGTGGCGCCGCGATAGATGGCGATATTGCGCGCGACATTGCCRGCGCCGCCGATATCGATCTCGCTGCGCTGGGCAACGATGACCGGCGTCGGCGCTTCCGGCGAGATCCGCGACACCTCGCCATAGACGAACTCGTCCAGCATGATGTCGCCGATGCAGAGCACCGTGCGGCCTGAGATCGTTTGCGCGAGGGCGTCGAAATCGAGAATGGGCGTCGGCATGATCCTGGAGCCTCAGCGGAAGCGGTCGGGCCGGTCGAGATAATCCCCGACATAGGCCTTCACCGCATCCTCGAGCGTCGTGAAGCCGCCGTTATAGCCGGCGCGGCAGAGGCGATCGACCTCGCTCTGGGTGAAGTATTGATAGCTGTTGCGGATCTGTTCGGGCATGTCGATATATTCGATGTTGGGCCTCGCCCCGAGCGCCGCATAGGCGGCCAGCATCAGATCCCTGAAGCTGCGCGCCTTGCCGGTGCCGACATTGAACAGCCCGGACACCGAGGGCGTTGCCAGCAGCCACATGATGACGCGCACGACATCGTCGACATAGATGAAATCGCGGCGCTGGTCGCCGTCGGCGATGCCCTCGCGATGCGACTTGAACAATTGCACGGCGCGGCCCGCCCTCACGTCGTCGAAGCGCCGCGCCAGCACGCTCATCATCGAGCCCTTGTGATACTCGTTGGGGCCGAACACGTTGAAGAATTTCAACCCCGCCCATTGCGGCGGCAGCTTCTCGCCGCGTGCGACGCGCTCGGCGACGGCGAGATCGAACAGGTGCTTGCTCCAGCCGTAGAGGTTCATCGGCTGCAGTTTCTTCAGCGCGGGTAGCGACGCATCGTCGTCAAAGCCTGCCTCGCCGTCGCCATAGGTCGCCGCCGAGGAGGCGTAGATCAACGGCACCGCATTCGCCGTGCACCAGTCGAGCAGGCGCATGGAGAGGCGGAAATTGGTTTCGAACACGAGATCGCCGTCGGTCGCGGTGGTCGCGGAAATCGCCCCGAGATGGATCACGGCGTCGAGCTTGCGGCCCTTCAGCCAGTCCAGCAGCTCGGCTGGGGGGACGATATCCACAAGCTGGCGCTTGGCGAGATTGCGCCACTTGCCCTCGGTGCCGAGGAAATCACAGACGACGACGTCACTGCGGCCGGCGTCGTTCAACGCGGCCACGACATTCGACCCGATAAAACCGGCTCCGCCGGTCACCAGCAACATTCCAACCACCCTGCCCGATCTTCGCGGCCCGATACCTGCCGTAGCGCATCATCTGCCAAAGTGTAAGCATTTTGGGACCAACGCGCTCCCCGGCTTTACCTGCCGGCCGGGAGCGGCTAACCGAACCGCCAGATCAGTCCGCCCTCGGTCCTATTAACGAATGAATCAAAATTCACAATTTAGTGGAAGCGCAGATCGGAGCGACACCCGCCCGATCCTGATCGTTCCCTACATGTGGATCGGCGATTTCGTCCGGAATCACACCGTGGTCCGGGTCCTGAAACAGCGCTGGCCGAATCGGCCGGTCGATCTCCTGACCACGTCCCTCTGCGCGCCGCTGGTCGATTACATGCCCGGCGTACGCTCTGGCGTCGTCTGGGACCTGCCGCGCGGTCGGCTCGCCGTCGGCCGCCAGTTCGGCCTGGCAAAGCTCCTGCGCGAGCGGAACTACGGCACCGCGCTGGTGCTGCCCCGGACCTGGAAGGCCGCCATCGCGCCCGCACTGGCCGGGATCCCCGAACGGGTCGGCTTCGTCGGCGAGTTCCGGTTCGGCCTGCTCAACCACTGGCGCTGGGGCGAGAAAAAGCTGCCCCGCTTCATCGACAAGAACGCGGCCCTCGCCCAGYCCGACGGCGCCCCCCTGCCGCCGGAATGGCCGGTGCCGCAATTGCGGGTCCCGGCCGAGGACATCGTCCGCTGGCGGCAGGCCAATGGCCTCGGCGCCGGCGCGGCCGTGGCGCTGGCCCCCGGCTCGGTCGGCGTCTCGAAGCGCTGGACCTACTATCCGGAGGCCGCCCGGCTGCTGGTCGAGCGTGGCCTCGAAGTCTGGGTCGTGGGCGGCCCCGCCGAAAAGGGCCTCGCCCAGGAGATCGTCGCGGCGGGCGGCCCTGATGTCCGCGACCTCACCGGCACCGATTTGCGCAACGGCGTGCTGGCCATGGCCGCGGCCGGCGTCGCCATCTCCAACGATTCCGGCCTGATGCATATCGCAGCGGCCCTGGGCACGCCCACCATGGGCATCTTCGGCCCGACCAGCCCCTACCTCTGGGCCCCCCTCAACGGCCTTGCCGCCACGGTAGTCCAGGACAAGAGCGTGCTGTCGTGCCAGCCCTGCCAGAGCACGATCTGCAGGATGAACGACCACCGCTGCATGCGCGATATCGCAGCGTCCGAGGTGGTTGCGATTGCGGAGAAGGTGCTGAGTGAGGCGGGAGCGCGGGCCGAGACGTAAGGCCGCCGSGGCTTCGCCAATGATGACATCCTGCCGGTGTCTTGCCCGACGAGTCTACCGGGTTTCGTAAAATCAGCAGCGCATCGATCCCGCCCCCAAGCAATTGATTTCGCTAACCCCGGCTACTGTGCATGGGGTTGTTTTCGCGCTTTTTGTTTTGGGGGCGCGACAGCGGTGGCTCAGAGCAGCGGACGATAGACCTGGCCGATCCGCGCCGCTTCGGCATCGAGGCTGAATTTTTCGAGCACCCGCGCCCGTCCGCGCTCGCCCATTGCGGTTGCGGCAGCCACATCGCGCATCAGAGGCTCCAGCGCCGCGGCGAGCGCATCGGCATCGCCCGTCGGGATCAGCACGCCGGTGACGCCATCTTCGACGACAAGCTCGGCCGCACCGGCGCGCGCGGCGACGAGTGCGCTGCCGGCCGCCATCGCCTCGATCAGCGTCAAACCAAAACCTTCGTTGCGCGAGGTGAAGGCGTAGATCGTCAGGCGCTGGTACCAGCGCTGCACCGCTTCGATCGGCAACTCGCCGGTGATGACGATGCGCGATTGCAGGTTGGCTGCCTCGATGCGCTTCTTCAGGTCGTTCGCGAAGGACATCTGCTCCGGCGTGACCTGACCGACGATGATTGCGGTGAAGTCAGGATAGCGCGGCAGCAACCGGCACATCGCATCGACGAACACGTCGGTGCCCTTCTGCGCGCGCACACGGCYGAAGCAGCCGATCGCGTAGCGGCCCGGCAGCGCGGTTTCCGCGAACGCCGCCGAACGATCCATCGGCGGCGCATAGACGTCGGTGTCGACGCCATGCGGGATCACCGTGGCCTTCACCTTCAGGAACGAACCCGAGAGATCCGACGTCGCGATGATCGCGTCCATGCGGCGGATCAGCCAGCGCGTGATCCAGCTGTGGTGACGCTGCGCCGCCGAGGTGAAGACCAGTTTCAGCGGCCAGCCGAGTGCGCGCAGCACGACGCCTGCGATCATCTCGTTGTTGCGGCGCGCATGCCAGATCAGCGGCGTCTTGCGGCGCCATAGCTTGAGGAAATCGGCACCGCTCAGCCGCGCGATCCCCTCCGGCGCGTCCGAGCCGAACCACGCCGCGCGATACAGTCTTGCCAGCCGCGGCGCCACCATCCGGTTGGTCGCGGTGACCCCGGAATAGCGCCTGTGCAGATTTGGCACGATCACTTGCAGATCGTCCGGGGAGTTCGCCACGTCATGCTCCGTTTAGCATACCCCCTATACGCAACATTAAGCATAGTGACCAGTTCAGCCGCGCCGATACCCCCTCTTCACCACGCAAACGGTAGCTTGGCGCGTTGATCGAAGACGGGTGAGATCATGACTGTGCTAGTCACCGGCGGCGCCGGCTATATCGGAAGTCACACGGTCCTGGCGCTGGCGGAAGCCGGCGAGGACGTCGTCGTGATCGACGATCTCTCGACCGGTTTCTCCGCGTACCTGCCGGAAGGTGTGCCGCTGTTCATTGGCGATGCCGGCGACGAGAACCTGCTCGAGGGCGTGATCGCCCAGCACAACATCGAGAGCATCATCCATTTCGCCGGCTCGGTGGTCGTGCCGGAGTCGATGCGCGATCCGCTCGGCTACTACCGCAACAATTTCATGACCGCGCGCAACCTGCTCAACGTCGCAGTGAAGCGCGGCATTGGCCGCTTCATCTTCTCCTCGACCGCCGCCGTCTACGGCAATCCGGACGAGGTGCCGGTGCCCGAGCACGCGCCGACGCGGCCGCTGTCGCCCTACGGCTCGTCGAAGCTGATGACCGAGATCATGCTGCACGACGTCGCCGCCGCCTACGGCATGCAGTACGTCGCCCTGCGCTACTTCAACGTCGCCGGCGCCGATCCGCAGGCACGCATCGGCCTTGCCACCGTCGGCGCCACGCATCTGCTCAAGATCGCGGTCGAGGCCGCGACCGGCCAGCGCGCCAAGATCGACGTGTTCGGCACCGACTATCCGACCCCGGACGGCAGCTGCATCCGCGACTTCATCCACGTCACGGACCTGTCGCAGGCGCACCGCTCGGCGCTGGCTTACCTGCGCAATGGCGGCGCCTCGACGACGCTGAATTGCGGCTATGGCCGTGGCTATTCGGTGCTGGAGACCATCGACGCGGTGCGCCGGGTTTCCGGGCGCAGCTTCGCCGTGCAATACGCCCCGCGCCGGCCCGGCGACATCATGACCATGGTCGCCGACACCAGCCGCATCCGCGGCCTGCTCGACTGGAAGCCGCAATACGACGACCTCGAGACCATCGCGGCCCACGCGCTGGCCTGGGAGGACAAGYTGTTCCGCGAGCGCCATGGCGAGCTCCGCCACGCCGTCTCGGCCTAGATTCCATCCGGACGCAAGCCCTTAATTGGGCTTGAAAAGCCCCGCTTTAGCGGGCACAGAAGCCCATCGATCCCYGACGCGCGGGCAGGCTTTTCCTTGCGCCGTCAATGGACTACGGATGGCCCAGTTTCCAAAGAAAATCACTGACGATCCCTATACGGCAGCGGTCCTGATTCGCCGCCTGGTCACGGAACAGGGGATCGTCTACTGGCGGCGTTATCTCGTCGCCTTCGCCCTGATGGCGCTTGCCGCCGGGTCGACCGCGGGCGCGACCTATGTACTCGGCCAGGTCATCAACCAGGCCTATGTCGACAAGAACATCCCGGGCATCGCGATGTTCTCGGGCATCACGGTGATCCTGCTCTTCATCAAGGGCGTGGCGACCTACGGCCACATGGTGATCCTGACCAAGATCTCCAACGCGATCCTCGCCACCAACCAGCGCCAGCTGTTCGCCAAGCTGATGCGCGAGAGCATCGGTTTCTTCTCCGAGCGGCATTCGTCCGAATTCCTGGCGCGGCTGACGGCCGGCGCCAAGTCGATCACCGACGTGCTCAACATGCTGGTCAACGCCATCGGGCGCGACTTGCTGATGCTGCTCGCGATGATCGGCGTGATGGTGTGGCAGGATCCGCTGATGTCGTTCATCGGCCTCGTCGCGGTGCCGCCCGCGATGCTGGTGCTGCGCAAGCTGGTCAAGCGCATCAAGGGCCTCGCCTTCAACCAGTTCACCGGCACCGCCGACATCATGGAGACGATGCAGGAATCGCTGCAGGGCATCCGCACCGTCAAGGCGTTCACGCTCGAAGAGACCATGCAGAAGCGCATCGACGAGAACATCGCGATCGTCGAGCGCAACGCCAACAAGATGGCCCGCGTCGCCAACCGCTCCAACCCGCTGATGGAGATGTTAGGCGGCTTCGCAGTCGCCGGCTGCCTGATGTACGGCGGCTATGCCGTGGTCGCGCTCAACGCCACGCCGGGCGCGTTCTTCTCCTTCATGACCGCCTTCCTGATGGCGACCGAGCCGGCCAAGCGACTGGCGCGGCTGAATATCGACCTCAATAGCCAGCTCGTCGGCGCGCGCATGCTGTTGGAAGTCGTTGACAGCCCGGCGAGCGAGCGTTCCGACGACGACAAGCCGGCGCTGAAGCTGTCGGACGCACGGATCGAGCTGCGCGATGTCAGCTTCTCCTACCGGACTGGCGAGACCGTCCTCAACCGCATGAGCTTCACCGCCGAGCCCGGCAAGGTCACCGCGCTGGTCGGCCCGTCCGGCGGCGGCAAGTCCACCGTGCTGGGGCTGCTGCTGCGCTTCTACGAGGTGACGCAAGGCGACATCGTCATCGACGGCCAGTCGATCGGCGCGGTCTCGCGCAAGTCGCTGCGCGCGCAGACCGCCTATGTCGGCCAGGACGTCTATCTGTTCCGCGACACCATCCGCAACAACATCGCCTTCGGCAAGCCGGGCGCGACCGAAGACCAGATCATCGACGCCGCGAAAGCGGCCTGCGCGCATGATTTCATCATGAGCTTCCCGCTCGGCTACGACACGCCGGTCGGCGAGCACGGCACGCAGCTTTCGGGCGGCCAGCGCCAGCGCATCGCGGTGGCGCGCGCGCTGATCAAGAACGCGCCGATCATCCTGCTGGACGAAGCCACCGCCGCGCTGGACTCCGAGTCAGAGAAGCAGGTGCAGGAGGCGATCGAGCATCTCTGCCAGAACCGCACGACCATCGTGATCGCGCACCGCCTGCACACCATCATGCACGCGGATAGCATCCTGGTGGTCGAGGGCGGCGAGATCGTCGAGCAGGGCCGGCACGACGAGCTGCTCCGCCGCTCGGGTCGCTACGCCTCGTTCTTCCGCCTGCAACATCACGACGCCGGCACTCTGGCGCCGATCAGCGCAACCGCATAGAATTCCCTTCACCTCAAGAGCAGCGAGACCGCTTCATGAACGCCGCCTCCTACGTCATTCCGCTTCCATCGCAACCATCGCTTCCCGTCGTCGGAGAGGCCGGCCGTTACCCGGTGCGCCGCATCTGGTGCGTCGGCCGCAACTATCTCGAGCACATCCGCGAGATGGGCAATGACGAGCGCGCGCCGCCGTTCTTCTTCGCCAAGCACGCCGACATGCTGGTGCCCGATGGCGCCACCATCCCCTATCCGCCGCTGACCAAGGACCTGCATCACGAGGTCGAGCTGATCGTCGCGATGAAGAGCGGTGGCCTCAACATTCCCGCCGACAAGGCGCTCGACCATGTCTACGGCTACGCCGTCGGCATCGACCTCACCCGCCGCGACCTCCAGATCGCCTCGCGCAAGAAGGAGCGTCCCTGGGAGATCGGCGCCTGCTTGTCGCAGCTCCAGCCCGGCGACAAGCTCGAATGCGGCGTCGACGGCGTCGGCACGCTGAAGGTCTCGATCGGCCAGCCGGAATAGGCTGCACGACATCTCGAAACCGAAAGGCCCCGGACATGTCCGGGGCCTTTTTGATTCGGATCGAATCTACCAGGCCTTCACCGGCCGATTGGCGTGACTCACCTGCGGGACGCCGCGATTGAGCGACATGTGGGAATGAACGCACAGCCAGCCGTCGGCGGTTTTGGRGAACACCATCGTCGCCCGCCCCGGTCGCGGAAACTCGCTGCCGTCGGGATGATAGCCGGTGCTGGTCCACGGTGCGATCACGGTCGCCATCGCACCGTCGGGGGATGCCAGAACCGAGGTCTGCTCGAGCACGAAACGGAAGTCGGCCGTCTTCGGCCAGACATTGTCCCATTGCGTGGTGACCCATTGGTCGAGGCCTGGGATGACATCGTTGTGCGTGCCGAAGGCAAGCACCTCGGGATGAAACAGCGGCCTCGCCGAAGCATAGTCGACCTCGCGGACATAGCCCGCGAAGGTCTCCAGCCATCGGCGGAAGAACTGCGCTATCTCGGTGTTCGCGGTCGGCAAGGGGGCCATCGCCTGCTCCAAATTCAGCCACTCAATCGCGGCAACGTTGTTGCCATGGATCGAACTATCCAGCAAGATTCGCACAAGCGATCGACCGGCTGGTCCGCAGTACAGAATGCATTGCCAAAGAGAGGATGTCTCCGATGTCGACCACGACCACCGAGCTTGAAGCGCTGCTGATGCAGCGCTCGCTCACCGACCCACAGCTCCTGGCAGCGGCAGAAGCGGCGCCGGATTTCCGCATCCTCCCGGACGCCACCGTCATCAAGATCGGCGGCCAGAGCGTGATCGATCGCGGCCGTGCCGCCGTCTATCCGCTGGTCGAGGAGATCGTCGCCGCCCGCAAGGCGCACAAGCTGCTGATCGGAACCGGCGCCGGGACACGCGCACGGCACCTTTATTCGATCGCGGCCGGACTGCGCCTGCCCGCGGGCGTGCTCTCACAGCTCGCCGCCTCGGTGGCCGATCAGAACGCCGCGATGCTCGGGCAGTTGCTTGCCAAGCACGGCATCTCCGCCGTCTCCAGCGCCGGGCTCTCCTCGGTGCCGCTGTTCCTCGCCGAGGTGAATGCGGTGATCTTCAGCGGCATGCCGCCCTATAGCCTGTGGATGCGGCCCGCGGCCGAAGGCGTGATCCCGCCCTATCGCACCGATGCCGGATGCTTCCTCGTCGCCGAGCAGTTCGGCTGCAAGGCGATGATCTATGTGAAGGACGAGAATGGTCTCTACACTTCGAACCCGAAGACGTCGAAGAACGCCACCTTCATGCCGAAAATCTCTGTGGGGGAGATGAAGGCCAAGGGCCTGCAGGATTCGATCCTCGAATTCCCGGTGCTCGATCTCCTCACCTCGGCGCGCCATGTCCGGCAGGTGCAGATCATCAACGGCCTCGTCCCCGGCAATCTCACCCGCGCGCTCGCGGGCGAGCACGTCGGCACCATCATCAGTGCGAGCTGAAGAGACTTTTGCCATGACTGTCACCAACCAGATCAAGCACGTCGCCTCGCCGCTCGCGCGCCAGACTCTGCTCGACAGCGATCTCACCCGCCCCGTCGCCGGCAACCGCCCGATCAAGCTGCTGCCCTGGCTGCAGGTCATCAAGATCGGCGGCCGCATCATGGACCGCGGTCAGGAAGCGATCCTCCCGCTCGTCGACGAGCTGCGCTCGCTGCTACCAGAGCATCGCCTGCTGATCCTCACCGGCGCCGGCATCCGCGCCCGCCATCTCTACAGCGTCGGTCTCGACCTCGGCCTGCCGGTCGGCTCGCTCGCGCCCCTCGCGGCCAGTGAGGCCGGCCAGAACGGGCATATCCTGGCGAGCCTGCTCGCGCCGGAGGGTGTCTCCTATATCGAGCATCCCACCATCGCGAGCCAGCTCGCCATTCACCTCACTGCCAGCCGGGCGGTGGTCGGCAGCGCGTTTCCGCCGTACCACCATCACGAATTCCCGACCGCGCGCATTCCGCTGCATCGGGCCGACACCGGCGCCTTCCTGCTCGCCGACGCGCTGGGCGCCGCGGGTCTCACGATCGTGGAGGATGTTGACGGCGTCTATACCACCGATCCCAATGGCGCCGATGGCAAGACAGCGGAGCTCTTGAAGGAGACCAGCTTCGCCGAGCTTGCGAAGCTCAAGGGCACGCTGCCGTTCGACCCGGCGCTGATCGAGGTGATGGCCAACGCGCGGCACGTCGCACGCGTGCAGGTCGTCAACGGCCTCGTTCCCGGCCGCATCACGGCCGCGCTGCGCGGCCAGCATGTCGGGTCGATCATCCGCACCGCCGCCAAACCGGCGTAACGCAAAAACAAAGCCCCGGAGCACGCTCCGGGGCTTTGCGATTCCGACATCGTAGGGATCGTAGGGTGGATTAGCGAAGCGTAGTCCACCACTCCACACGATCCGCAAGTAAGTCGTCGAATGTATCGACAGCCAACGGTGGATTACGCTCCGCTAATCCACCCTACCCACCTCGGCTTACCGCAGCGCCGACATCACGATGAGGCCGAGGATCAGCGCCGTCAGCGAGTATTTCAGCGTGTAGTATACGTTGCGGTTCCACTCCTTGACCTTGCGGCTGGCGAGGTGGATCTCGTAGAGCTTGCCGAACACCTTGTTGAGCACGCCGACGCTCTCTCCATCGACGTTCTGCGTCGCCGATGCCTTGACGATGTGATGACTGACCCAACGGTTGATCGCGGTCATGAAGCCGAACTTCATCGGGCGCTCGACGTCGCAGAACAGGATGATGCGGTTGACGTCGGTCGCATTCTCGGCGCTGTGGATGAAGGTCTCGTCGAACATGAAGGCCTCGCCGTCGCGCCAGACGCATTCGACGCCGTCGACCAGGATGCGGCACTTGTTCGAGTTCGGCGTGACGAGGCCGAGGTGATAGCGCAGCGAGCCGGCGAACGGATCGCGGTGCGCGCCCAGCTTGCCGCCGGGCGGCAGCATCGCGAACATCGCGCCGTGCACGCTCGGAATCGAATTGAGCAGTTCCACCGTCTTCGGGCACAGCGTGCGCGCCGAAGGCAGGAAGTCGTCGTACCATTTCAGGTAAAAGCGCTTCCAGCCGCTCTTGAAGAACGAGTAGAAGCCCCAGTCGTTGTTCTTGGCGGCCGCGCGGATGAAGCCTTCGTCGAACAGGCGCACGGCCTCGTCGCGGATGGTCTCCCAGTTCTCGCTGAGGGGCTTGAGTTCGGGAAACTGCTCAACCGGGATCACCGGCTTGTTCGGCACCGCCGAGCCCGCATACATCAGCACATTGTAGGGGGCGAGATAGGTCGAGTGATCGCCAAGCTGGCGCGCGAAGCGCAGCCGCTGCTTGCCGCGGAAGTGAACGTAGATCGTCGATGCCGCGAGCACATACAGAATGACCAGTTGCGGCGCAAAAAGCTGTTTCAGCATTTCCCCAGTTCCCGAGTGACCCAGCCGGGGACGTCATCTACTCCGAGCCGGCCCAAGCGGCAAGATATTCACCGCTGGGTTGCAATCACGCTGGGGAGAGCGGGGGTACGGAACCCGGGGCTGAAACGGGYCGAAACGAGCCGAATTACGCCCGCGCCAGCGCCTGGAGACCCTTGAAGGTCAGGCGCTTGGGGTCGGTGACGCCGGCGAGATAGAGCCGGCGGATGAACGCGATGAC
>NZ_JBFUES010000319.1:0-7334 GCF_056403875.1 Bradyrhizobium sp. P2_E8 | reverse complement strand
CTCTACGAACGCGCCAAATCGATCCTCGGCGAAGTCAAGGAGATCGAGGAGGCGCTGGCCGGAAGCCGCCGCGAGCCGTCGGGACGCCTGCGCGTGAGTGCGCCGACATTGATGGGGCGCCTGCTGATCGCACCGCTGCTGGGCGACTTCCTGCGCGCCTGTCCCTCGCTGTCGGTCGATCTGCTGCTGGTCGATCGCAACGTCAGCTTGATCGAGGAAGACATTCATCTGGCGCTTCGCGTCGGGCGCATTACCGATTCCCAACTCGTGACGCGGAAACTCGCGGAGGTGCAGATGATCCATTGCGCCTCGCCTGGCTACCTCGCACRCCGTGGCGAGCCGCAGAGCCCGTCCGATCTGCCGCAGCATGATTGCCTGGTGTTCTCCGATGCACCCGGCGCGGCGACCTGGCGATTCGGCCGCGACGCGAGGGGCGGATCGAGAATCCGGATGGCGGGACGGCTCTGGGTCAACAGTCTCGACGCGCTCGCCACCGCCGCAGAGAACGGCGCCGGCATCGCCCGCGTGCCGTCATGGCGGGTCGAAAGGCAACTTGCCGATGGGCGCTTGCGTCGTCTGTTGCGTGAGCATGAACCTGCTCCGGCCCCGCTCCATGCGCTCTATCAGCCGTCGCGCCTGGGGTCGGCGAAGATTCGCGCATTCATCGATTTCCTGGTCGAGCGATGGCGCGGGAGCGATCCCCTCGGCCGGTGATTCCTGCGGCGGGGGGATGCAGGCTGCGCATATCCACCCGTCATGCGAAAAATCGATGCGCGTGGCGGAAATTGGACGTGGCTCGCCGGCCATTCGTGCCGGCTCGGGGCGTCATGAACTGACTGGTTCGAACCGTGGCTGGGCCGCGGCGGCCTAGAGCCGTTCCAATAGTAATTTCAATGCGCCTCGGCCGTCGTCACAAAGGGTGAACTTAGATTCTATTCTTGGTCGGCACACCATCGCTCTGGTATACCAAGCCCCTGATTGGCCTTGTTTCATCAACGCTGTAGCGCTGAACCACGGTTCGATTTATGGCGATTTGGTGATTGCGCAGGCCAAATCGACTCCGTAAATAGAGCCGACCTTTCGCGATCCCCGCGCGCCCCCTGCTGGGCCGCTACACAACATCAAAGCCCATGACCGCACGGATCGAACGACCGCTTTCACCACACATGCAAGTCTACCGCTGGACGTTGACGATGGCGCTGTCCATCGTCCATCGCGCCACCGGTATCGCCCTTTACGTCGGAACCCTGATGCTGGCCTGGTGGCTGATCGCTGCGGCCTCCGGCCCGGCCGCCTATGCCCACGTCCAGGCCTTCACCGGCAGCATCATCGGCCGGCTGATCATGTTCGGCTACACTTGGGCGCTGATGCACCATATGCTGAGCGGCATCCGGCACTTCGTGTGGGACCTCGGCTACGGCTTCAAGGCCAATGAGCGCGAAGCGTTGACCTGGGGCGCACTGATCGGCGGCATCGCGCTGACGGTGCTGATCTGGATCATTGCCTACGCGATCGGAGGTGGACGATGAGCACGGCCGATACGCCGAAGCGCAGCATGCGCACCCCGCTCGGCCGCGTCCGCAACCTCGGCGCGGCGCATTCCGGCACGTCCGATTTCTGGCGCCAGCGCCTGACTGCGGTGGCGATGGTGCTGCTGATGATCCCCGTGGTCGTCGTCATCATGATGCTGCTCGGCCGCAACCAGGCCTATGCCAAGCAGATCCTCGGCTCGCTGCCGATCGCCATCATCATGGTGCTCTTCATCATCGCCAGCGCCTGGCACATGAAGATCGGCATGCAGGTCGTGATCGAGGACTACGTCCACAACGAGAAGCTGAAGCTCGCTTCGATCATGCTCAACAATTTCTTCTCGATCGCGGTTGCGCTCGCCTCGATCTACGCGATTCTCCAACTGTCAGCCGGAGTGTAACCCATGGCCAACGAGACGAATGGCAAGGGCAACGGCGCTCCCGCCACCAACGGAAAAGCCTATCCGATCGAAGACCACACCTATGACGTCGTCGTGGTCGGCGCCGGCGGCGCGGGACTGCGCGCCGTGGTCGGCTGCGGCGAGGCGGGCCTGCGCACGGCCTGCATCACCAAGGTGTTTCCGACCCGCTCGCACACGGTGGCGGCGCAAGGCGGCATCTCCGCCTCGCTCGGCAACATGCACAAGGACGACTGGCGCTGGCACATGTACGACACCGTGAAGGGGTCGGACTGGCTGGGCGACCAGGACGCGATCGAATACATGGTGCGCAACGCGCCCGACGCGGTCTACGAGCTCGAGCATTGGGGCGTGCCGTTCTCGCGCACCGAGGACGGCAAGATCTACCAGCGCCCGTTCGGCGGCATGACCACCGAGTTCGGCAAGAGCCAGGCGCAGCGCACCTGCGCCGCCGCCGACCGCACCGGCCACGCCATGCTGCACACGATGTACGGCCAGTCGCTGCGCCACGCGGCCGAGTTCTTCATCGAGTTCTTCGCCATCGACCTGATCATGGACGACCAGGGCACCTGCCGCGGCGTCATCGCGCTCAAGCTCGATGACGGCACGCTGCATCGCTTCCGCGCCCAGACCGTGATTCTCGCGACCGGCGGCTATGGCCGCGCCTACGCCTCCTGCACCTCGGCGCACACCTGCACCGGCGACGGCGGCGGCATGGTGCTGCGCGCCGGCCTGCCGATGCAGGACATGGAGTTCGTGCAGTTCCACCCGACCGGCATCTACGGCTCGGGCTGTCTCGTCACCGAAGGCGCGCGCGGCGAAGGCGGCTATCTCGTCAATTCCGAGGGCGAGCGCTTCATGGAGCGCTACGCGCCGTCGGCCAAGGACCTCGCCTCGCGCGACGTCGTCTCGCGCGCGATGACCATCGAGATCCGCGAAGGGCGCGGCGTCGGCAAGAAGAAGGACCACATCTTCCTTCATCTCGACCATCTTGATCCCGCGGTGCTGGCCGAGCGGCTGCCGGGCATCTCCGAATCCGCGAAGATCTTCGCCAATGTCGATGTGACGCGCGAGCCGATCCCGATCGTGCCGACCGTGCACTACAACATGGGCGGCATCCCGACGAACTATCACGGCGAAGTGCTGACCAAGAAGGACGGCGACGACAACGCCRTCATCCCCGGCCTGATGGCGATCGGCGAAGCGGCCTGCGTCTCCGTGCACGGAGCCAACCGTCTCGGCTCCAACTCGCTGATCGACCTCGTCGTGTTCGGCCGCGCCGCCGCGCTGCGCCTCGCCGAGAAGCTGACGCCGAACGCCAAGCAGCCCGAGCTGCCGGCGAACTCCGCCGAGCTCGCGCTCGGCCGCCTCGACCATTACCGCTACGCCTCCGGCGGCACGCCGACCGCAAAGCTGCGCGAAGGCATGCAGCACGTGATGCAGAACAACTGCGCCGTGTTCCGCACCGGCGAAGTCCTGAGCGAAGGCCAGAACCTGATCGAGAAGGTCCACAGTGGCATCACCGACATCGCCGTGTCCGACCGCTCGCTGGTGTGGAATTCGGACCTCGTCGAGACGCTGGAGTTCGACAATCTGATCTCGCAGGCGGTGGTGACGATGAACTCGGCCGCCAACCGCACCGAGAGCCGCGGCGCGCACGCCCGCGAGGATTTTTCCGAGCGCGACGACAAGAACTGGATGAAGCACACGCTGGCCTGGCTGGACGATGCCGGCAAGGTCAAGATCGAGTACCGCCCGGTTCACGACTACACCATGACCAACGACGTGCAGTACATCCCGCCCAAGGCGCGCGTGTACTGATCATTGCTTGTCATTGCCGGGCTTGACCCGGCAATCCATCCCTCAAAGATGGATGCGCGGGTCAAGCCCGCGCATGACGGAAGAAACCAGAGGCAGCACTTATGGTTGAATTCGCACTTCCGAAGAACTCCAAGATCACCGGCGGCAAGACCTGGCCGAAGCCCGCGGGCGCGACCGAGGTTCGCGAGTTCAAGGTCTATCGCTGGAATCCGGACGACGGCAAGAATCCGAGCGTCGACACCTATTACGTCGACACCCATGATTGCGGTCCGATGGTGCTGGATGGCCTGATCTGGATCAAGAACAACATCGACCCGTCGCTGACCTTCCGCCGCTCCTGCCGCGAAGGCGTCTGCGGCTCCTGCGCCATGAACATCGACGGCCAGAACACCCTCGCCTGCACCCGCTCGATGCACGACGTGAAGGACGGCGCGGTGAAGATCAATCCGCTGCCGCACCAGCCGGTCGTGAAGGACCTCGTCCCCGACCTCACCAATTTCTACGCGCAGTATGCCTCCGTCGAGCCGTGGCTGAAGACGACCTCGCCGACGCCGCAGAAGGAATGGCGCCAGAGCCACGAGGACCGCGAGAAGCTCGACGGCCTCTACGAGTGCATCCTCTGCGCCTGCTGCTCGACCTCGTGCCCGAGCTATTGGTGGAATAGCGACCGCTATCTCGGCCCCGCCGCGCTGCTCCAGGCCAACCGCTGGGTATCCGATTCGCGCGATGAAGCGACCGGCGAGCGGCTCGACAATCTCGAGGACCCGTTCCGGCTCTACCGCTGCCATACCATCATGAACTGCGCCAAGGCCTGCCCGAAGGGCCTCAACCCGGCGGAAGCCATCGCCGAGCTCAAGCTCAAGATGGTCGAGCGGCAGATCTAGACGCCATTCACGCCTCGTCCCCGGCCGAGATGGCCGGGGCCTTCCGCGGCCGGCGTCAATTTGAGTAGATTTTTTCATCACTCCGCGCCGCGGGCGATTCCCGGGGAATACAACCACCGGTTCCCATCATAAGCGGCTTCCTTCCCAGCGGGAAATTCAGTTAAGCTCAGGTCCGGGGACCGGAGCGACTGTGCAGGGTGCGCAACGCAATTCGTTGAAGCTGTTGCAGTGGATGATGGCGGCATCCCTGGCATTGCCGATTGCCCTGTTCGCGATCGCCGCCACGATCTCCTACACATCGACAAAAGATATCGCCGACCGGGAGATCGAGCGCACGCTCGACGTCGCGCATGAGCATGCTCTCAAGGTGTTCGAGACGATCGACCGGAGTCTCGCCGAACTCAACGAGGTCGTGCGCGGCCTCCCCGACGACCTTGTCCGGGCGCGCGAAGCGCCGCTGCACCGCCGCCTGAAGCGTCTGGCCGATTCGCTGCCGCAGCTCAAATCGGCCTGGATCTTCGATGCGGAGGGAAAGGCGCTGGTCAACAGCCTCGCCTCGCCACCGCCGGAGCTGAGCTTTGCGGACCGCGACTACTTCTACGCCCATGTCGACCAGACCATCGGCACGTTCATCGGCATGCCCCTGACGCCGCGCCCGCCCTATCAGGGCGCCCGCTTCTTCGGCGTGAGCCGCCGCCGCGACTCCGACGACGGCAGCTTCGTCGGGGTGATCCAGGCCTCCGTCCTGCCGGAATATTTCGAGAGTTTCTACGCCAGGATCGGCTCCGATCCCGGCAGCTTCTTCGCGATGGGTCGCACCGACGGCGTGGTGCTGACGCATTTTCCGCGGCTCGACCGCGACCTCCGGCTCGATCCGGGCGGGCCGGTCGGCCGCGAGATCGCCGCGCACCCCGCGCACGGGCTGATGACCATCGTCTGGCCGTCGGACGGGATCGAGCGCCGCATCGGCTACAGGCGCATCGCCGAATATCCGATCTATGTCAGCGCGGGGTTCGAGACCTCGGCGATCCGCGCGCGCTGGTTCGCCACCATGGGCCAGCATCTGGTGTTCGGCATTCCCGCGACCGCATTGCTGTTCCTGCTGCTCGCGTTCGCCTTCCGGCGCACCCAGCATCTCCAGGCGGAAGCTGCCAAGCGGCGCGAGGCCGAGGAGGCGCTCAAGCACAGCCAGCGCCTGGAGGCGCTGGGCCAGCTCACCGGCGGCGTCGCGCACGACTTCAACAATCTGCTGACCGTGATCCGCGCCTCCGTCGACCTCTTGAACCGGCCGCAACTGACGGAGGAACGGCGGCAGCGCTACATGACCGCGATCGCGGATGCGGTCGCGCGCGCCGCCAGGCTGACGTCGCAGCTGCTCGCCTTCGCGCGGCGCCAGACCCTGAAACCGGAGGTGTTCGACGTCGGCGAGCGGATGCGGTCGCTGCACGACATGCTCGCCACGCTGCTCGGCCCCGCGATCGAGATCGCGACGCAGCTGCCGGCGGAGCCGTGCCTCGTCAATGCCGATGCCAGCCAGTTCGAGACGGCGCTGATCAACATGGCGACCAATGCGCGCGATGCCATGCAGGGCAAGGGCCGGATCAGCTTCAAGGTCGAGGCGGCGACGACCGTTCCGGATGCGCTGGCGCATCTTCCGGGCGGTCGTGGCTTCGTCAGCGTCGTCGTAAGCGATACCGGAATCGGCATTCCGGCCGCGCGACTCGGGCGCGTCTTCGAGCCGTTCTTCACCACCAAGCAGGTCGGCCACGGCACAGGTCTTGGCCTTTCCCAGGTGTTTGGCTTTGCCCGGCAATCCGGCGGCGAGGTGACGGTCACAAGCGAAGTCGGCCAGGGCAGCACCTTCTCGCTCTATCTGCCGCGCGTGCCGGCGGACCTGCTGCCGCAGCAGCAGGCGCCGAACACGGCACCGGCGGTGCCGGGCAGCGGCATGTCGGTGCTGGTGGTCGAGGACAATATCGAGCTCGCCAACTTCGCCGCCGATGGACTCACCGAGCTCGGCTATAGCATCACCCTGGTCGACAATGCCGCCGACGCGCTCGCCGAGCTGGTCGTGGATATGGATCGCTTCGACGTCGTGTTCTCCGACGTGGTCATGCCCGGCATGACCGGGCTCGAACTGGCGCGGGCGATCCGCGATCGCGGCATCGGCGTGCCGGTCGTGCTGACCACCGGCTACAGCGAGGCGCTGGCGCAGGAGAGCAGCCACGGTTTCGATCTCGTGCAAAAGCCCTATTCGATCGAGGAGCTGTCGCAGATCCTCCACCGCGCCGCGCGGGTGCGCGATGGCGCGGCCGAATAGCCCGGTCCCGGAACCGCAGGGAACCGACTGATTTCCCTCGCGTTGTCCGGCCATGCAGAAACCGGCCGGGAAGCGCGAAAAGGGCAAGAAGCCGCCCATCGTCGAAATCGAGGGCGAGACCGGCGAGGAGGTGGCGCCGCCGCCCGAGGTGGTCGAACCCGATCCCGAGCTGTCGCCTGAAGAGGTCGAGCAGGCCCGCAAGGAATATCTGCTGACCCGCTTCTGGATCAGCGCGCGTGGCTTCTGGGGCCGCAAGGGTGATCGCCTCGCCTGGCCGTTCTCGATCGGCCTCGGCATGCTGATCGTCCTCACCGTCGGCTTCCAATACGGCATCAATGTCTGGAACCGCGCGATCTTCGAC
>NZ_JBFUES010000318.1:0-7363 GCF_056403875.1 Bradyrhizobium sp. P2_E8 | reverse complement strand
GGCATATTCCCCGAGCGATCCTTGCCTAAGCGCAAATTGCATCTGGAAGACCGTGAGTTCTTCGTCGAAGCGGCGCTCACCGCGGACGTAGCAATCGTCAAAGGTTGGCGAGCAGATACGTTCGGCAACACCGAGTTTCGCGGGACCTCTTTGCAAAACCAGCGAGATCTTGCGATGGCGGCCGAATACACGATCGTTGAAGTCAACGAAATTGTCGATGTTGGGACGCTCGATCCGGAACGAGTGGGATGCCCCGGCGTGTTTATCGATGCGGTTGTACAGGGCTATTCACTGTCTGAGCAGCACGAGCTCTATCGTCGACATTGGACGAAGCTTGGTCGCCTGCCCGCAGCTGTCTAGTGAACCAAGAGATACGGTAGAGGACGGGGTATGCACTCCTCAATGAGTGAAAAAGAGATCATTGCGCGTCGGTGCGCTCTCGAACTTAAACCGGGTGAAGTCGTTAATCTGGGTATTGGGATCCCAACGCGCATCGCGAATTATCTGCCGCAACATTTGGGCGTGATCTTTCACACGGAAAATGGAGCTTTCGGCTTCGGCGGGCGACCGACCGCAACGAATGCCGACAGCGATCTAACGAACGCAGGATGTGAGCCGATCACGCTTAAGCCCGGCGCAGCGATTATGGATTTGACTACCTCACTGGGCGCTATGCGCAACGRCTATCTCGATGTCACGATTCTCGGTGCGCTAGAGGTGGATGCGCTTGGTAATCTAGCCAACTGGGCCTGCCGGCGCGGAAATAAGTGGTGGCCCGGTATCGGGGGCGCAATGGATCTTTGCTACGGCACACCGAAGGTCATTGCGGCACTTCAGCATACCGACAAGAACGGAAAATCCAAGATACGGACGCGCTGCACCCTTCCCTTGACGGGTAGTCAATGTGTGAAGGTGATCGTGACCGAATATGCTGTCTTCGATGTTGTTCCCGAAGGGTTGGTATTACGCGAATTATTTCCAGGGATCGACGAAGGGTTTGTGAGGCGGATCACTGAGGCGGAGTACACGGTCTCACCGAACGTGACGCGGATGAACATCGATGTGGCGATAGACGGGAGGCAGTAACGTCCCTTCAAGTGGTGTGCGCAAGGGTGTTCGGGTGTCGGAGCGATCGCTCGCATTTTAAGACGATGACAATGCTGGAGCAGCTGACTAGGCCGATCGGCTGGAAGCCTCGATTGTGCTGGAGGAACGCGGCTTTCCTACGAGCCCGTTCCGGTCGATATCGCGCCGCGCGGCTGCCGTCGAACCTTGAATGAAGCCATAAGGAAGAATCCATGAGCGACGTCGCAATGAGCTACGTAACTGGAACGAGCGATGAACCGCTCCTTGGCCACACGATCGGCCAAGCGCTCGAAAGAGCGGCTGCAGCATGGGCCGATCAGGTTGCGCTGGTCTCGAGGGCGCAGAGCATTAGCTGGTCCTGGCGGGAATTGAATGACCGAGCCGATGCCTTCGCGGCCGGCCTCATCGCACTTGGGCTTCGCCGCGGTGATCGGATCGGCATCTGGTCATTGAACTGCGCTGAATGGGCATTGACTCAGTTTGCCGCTGCAAAGGCGGGGCTGATTCTCGTGACTATCAATCCAGCGTATCGACTTTCCGAGCTCGAGTTTGCACTTAACAGGGTTGGGTGCGCCGCTCTTGTAACCGCGACAAGCTTCAAAACGAGCAACTACATCGGAATGATCAAGGCATTGGCGCCCGAGCTTCCAGTATCTGCAGCAGGCCACCTTTCGTCAGCGCGCCTGCCGGACCTGCGCGTCGTGATTCAGATCGGCGGCCCCCAGACTCCAGGCGCGATTGCGTTTGACGAGGTTGCTGCATACGGTGGGGAMGCGGAACGGGTCGAATTGCGCGCGCTCGCGCGCGACCTGCAATTCGACGACCCGATTAACATCCAATTCACTAGCGGTACAACTGGTTCACCGAAAGGTGTAACGCTGTCGCACCACAATATTCTCAATAACGGCTACTTCATCGGTCGCGCGATGCAGCTCACTTCGTCGGATCGGATTTGTGTCCCGGTGCCATTGTATCATTGTTTCGGCATGGCCATGGGCAACCTTGCGGCGTTGACCCATGGAAGTGTCATGGTCTATCCGGGAGAGGGGTTTGACGCGCGAGCGACTCTCGAGGCGGTGCAAGAGGAGGGGTGCACGGCCCTGTATGGCGTGCCGACCATGTTCATCGCCCAGCTAGATCATCCGGAGTTTGCACGGTTCGACCTCAGCACGCTTCGTACGGGTATCATGGCGGGAGCGCCTTGCCCAATTGAGGTCATGCGGCGCGTTGTTGAGCGAATGAACATGCGCGAGGTTACGATTGCCTACGGCATGACTGAAACTAGCCCGATAAGCTTCCAAGGTGCAGTTGATGACACATTGGAACGGCGGGTTTCCACCGTTGGCCGTGTTCAGCCGCACGTCGAGGTTAAGATCGTAGATGCGGATGGCTGCGTTGTGCGGCGTGGTCAGCCAGGCGAGCTTTGCACGCGCGGCTACTCCGTTATGCTCGGGTATTGGGGAGATGAAGAGAAAACCGCTGAAGTGGTCGATGCGGCGGGTTGGATGCACACGGGTGATCTAGCGACCTTAGATTCAGAAGGCTACTGCAACATTGTCGGCCGTATAAAGGATATGGTGATCCGCGGCGGCGAGAACCTCTACCCACGCGAGATTGAGGAGTATCTATTTAGGCATCCGAAAATTCAGGAAGTACAGGTTTTCGGTGTGGCCGACCCGAGATACGGAGAGGAACTCTGCGCCTGGGTAAGGTTGCGTGAAGATCAGACGATGTCTGAAGATGAACTGCGCGACTTCTGCCGAGAGCAGATTGCTCATCAGAAGATTCCTCGTTACGTGGAATTCGTTGACGAGTTTCCGATGACCGTTACCGGCAAGGTGCAGAAGCTTGTGATGCGCGAAGATGTTGAGAGGCGCTTGGGGTTGAAGGCGCCCAAAACCGCCTAAGCCCCTGCGAATCTTAGGTGCTGGCGCACAGTCGATACTCTTCCATGGACACCGAACAAGTGGGCGCCATCTCTGGCCTCGCCGAGACCCTTGCGGCGTTCCGATGGTTACGACTTCTGCGGTTGACCTTGCCCCGCGGGTTTAATCCAGTTGAAGTTCGTTCTGGCCCACGACAAGGACCAGAGCATGAAGCGCAGCCGCTTTTCGGAAGAGCAGATCATCGGGATCTTGAAGGAGCATGAGGCCGGCGTGTCGGTCGCCGATCTGTGCCGCAAGCATGGCGTCAGCGACGCCAGCATCTACGAATGGAAGGCCAAGTTCGGCGGGCTGGAGGTCTCGGGGGCCAAGCGGCTGAAGACGCTGGAGGATGAGAACACGCGGCTGAAACGGTTGCTGGCCGACGCCATGCTGGACAACGCAGCCTTGAAGGACCTCGTGGGAAAGAAATGGTGACGCCCGMGGCCAAGCGGAAAGCTGTCGCCCATCTCCGAGACGCCTTCGGGATGAGCGAACGGCGGGCGTGTAAAGCCATCGGCTGCTGTCGCATGACCATGAGATACCAGACGACCCGGGCGGACGATGCCGGYSTTCGCCAACGCATGAGGGCGATCGCCCASGAGCGCCGCCGCTTTGGCTATCGGCGCCTCCACGTTCTGCTCAAGCGGGAGGGCTATGTGATCAACCACAAGAAGCTGTTCCGGCYCTACCGGGAAGAGAAGCTTGCGGTGCGTCGCCGTGGCGGYCGCAAGCGGGCGATCGGGACCCGGGCGCCGATGACSGTGCCGATGGCGCCGAACGACCGCTGGTCGCTCGACTTCGTATCGGATCAGCTCACCGATGGTCGCCGCTTCCGTATCCTMACCGTGGTCGACGACTGCACCCGCGAGTGCYTGGCGCTGGTGGCCGACACCTCGCTCTCGGGCACCCGGGTGGCGCGGGAGCTGGACCGGCTGATGATTGAGCGCGGCAAGCCGAAGATGGTKGTCAGCGACAACGGCAGCGAGCTCACCRGCAACGCCATCCTGACATGGGCYGATCAGAGCCGCGTGGCATGGCACTACATCGCGCCGGGCAAGCCCATGCAGAATGCCTTTATCGAAAGCTTCAACGGCCGGCTGCGCGATGAACTGTTGAACGAGACGCTGTTCACGGCGCTGACCCAGGCCCGCGTCGCGCTCGGATGCTGGCGGGCCGATTACAACGAGGCACGACCACACTCGCAGCTCGGATGGAAGACGCCGTCCGAGTTCGCCTTCACCTGCCACCCGCGCCGGGAGCTGGCGCTGCGCTATGCCGAGGGCTCCGCGCCAGCTCCCGCCGCTGCCACCGCCCAACCGGGCAAATCCAACAGCCGGGGCGAACTCAGGACTGGATAAAACTTGGGGGCAAGGTCACTGGCCACGATGATATCCGCGGAAGCAATCGCCCAATCAATTGCTCGCGCTCGAAGTGCTGTGAGTCAGGCGGTCTGATTGCTGCCGGGAATGTCGTCGGCGCCTCTCAGCGCGACCCCGTTAGGCACTTTTGATGTCGGTTCGAAGGGCCGTTCCATACCATCACTTTTGGTGCAACGATCGGCGTGCAAAGAATGGCACAGTGGCTGATTCAACCTCTCGGGGGAATCACCGCAGCTGTGCCGTAAAATCCATACCGCGGCGCTGACACCAGCGGGCCTTGCTATTGATGGCGTCGAGATGGGGCCGCGAAGATCATCGAAATGACAAGACCGACCACGAAGATGGCGACCGTCCTGAATGCGGTGCCGTTTCGGGTCGGATCCATAGCCGCTACAGGCGATGCCTGATCGATTTGCCTGCCCACGGTCGAATCGTCGATAAAAATGTTGAGACACGCCGGTTTCGATGCGTCGGAGCAAGCTGCCGGCGGCGCATTTTTGTCCAGCGCCTCGGAGACGCGGTCGCAGTGCCGTCAGCCCGCCGAACGGCGCGAATGGACGGCATCGTGCATCGCCTCGGGCTCGCGTTGGGTGGGCGTCCCGGACCTAACTTGGCAAGCCGCCGGCAATCCCGGTCAGTAAAGATACCTTGCTTAGAATGGTTCGCCGGCGCGCGGCACGCCCTCGCGACCCCTTGCGCGCGGTCGGAATTGACGACTGGGCCTGGCGAAGGATGCCGGTACGGTACCGTCATCTGTGATCTCGAGCGCCCCCTCATCGTTGCACTCCTGCCAGATCGTGCGATTGGCACCAGTGCCGCCTGGCTGCGCGATCGCTCCAGCATCGAGTTCATTGCGCGGGATCGTGGCGCGAGCTACGACAACGCCGCATCCAAGGGTCCGCCCCAGGCCATACAAATCGCGGATCGTTGGCACCTCTTGAAAACGCCAGCGCGAGCTTTCTTGATGTCGTGCGCCAGAACGTGCACGCCATCCGCAAATCGTCGGACACTTGCGACATCGACGCCACATTACCCAGTTGTGCCGAACGCAAGCGGTGGGAGAATTTCTAACACCGCAAGAAGACGGTCGACGCGGTGTTGCGGCTGCCGCTCGTCTTCGATGCGTCCTGTCAACAGCGCATCGCTCGGGATCGTGCTGACGTCACTGCCTCCAACCGCGCAGCGTGTAAGGAGCAGCCGACGGAACCTGCGCCCTCCCTGGCGTAGCAGTTCGTACTTGACTGCGGCGGGCTTGGGCCTAGCCCGCTGACTCCCTTTGAACCGTCCGCGGCTGCAAGCCCCTCACGCCAGTACGAAACAATCGTCGCTCTAGCACTCAGGGAGCCTTGGCCAGTCGCAAGAAGTTCGAAAACAGTTTGTGTCCGTCTTGAGTGAGTATCGATTCCGGGTGAAACTGCACGCCATATGTGGGGTGATCACGATGTGCGAGAGCCATGATCTCGGCATCGTCCGAACGCGCCGTCACCATCAGGGGAGATCCGGACGCGTCGTCGAGCTCGACAACGAGAGAATGGTAACGCCCAACGCGAAGCGGAGACGGCAGTGCCTCAAACAGGCCTTTGCTGTCATGGGTGACGTGCGAGGCCCGACCGTGCATAGGGCAGCGCGCGCGTGCGATCCGCCCGCCGAAAACGCTTCCGATGCATTGGTGTCCAAGGCAGATGCCGAGAATCGGAACGTGACCGGAGAGCTCACGAACAATGGTCGTCGAGATGCCGGCCTCCGTGGGTGTGCACGGCCCCGGTGAGATGACAATCGCTCGCGGCTTGAGGCTGACGAGATCGCTGACGCTGGTCGCATCGTTCCGGATCACCTCTGCAGTTTCTCCAAGTTCTCGGAAATAGCGAGCAATATTGAAGACGAAGGAGTCGTAGTTGTCGATGATCGGAATCACAATGGAGCCAATGCTTCTGCACCAAATGCGTCAAAGATACGTTGCGCTTTCGCGAGTGTCTCCTCGTACTCTGTGCTTGGATCTGACATCCCCGTAATTCCGCCGCCGGCGTGAAAGACCGCGAGATCATCATCGATCGTTACGGTTCGGATCGCTATATTTGTGTCCATCTGCCCGCTGAAGCCAATGAAGCCGATAGCACCGCAATAGATCTCGCGTGCGATCCGTTCTACGTCGGCGATGATTTCCATCGACCGTACTTTCGGTGCTCCGGTGACGGAGCCGCCGGGGAAGCAGGCGCGCAGCAGGGAGATGGCATCGTGATCATTAGCGAGTTTACCGCTGACAACCGAAACCAGGTGGTGCACCGAAGCATAGGATTCGAGGCCGCATAGCACGGGAACCTCGACCGAGTGCGTGGCGCAAACGCGTGATAGGTCGTTCCGCAAGAGGTCCACAATCATCACGTTTTCGGCACGGTCTTTCTCGCTCGCGACTAGAAACTCCGCGCGTTGCCGATCCTCCCGTGAATCAACGCACCGCCCGACCGTGCCTTTGATAGGGCGCGTGACAACCTGCCGCCCCTCGAGCCTGAGAAACCGCTCCGGCGAGCTGGAAGCAATGGTCCGTTTGCCGTAGCGCAGGAGAGCGGCGAAGGGCGCCGGGTTCAATGCACGGAGGCGGCAATAGAATGCCAGGGGATCGAACGAGCTCGAAAGTCTGGCGCTGAAGCGCTGCGCGATGTTGGCCTGAAAGATATCTCCAGCCAGGATCAAATCAATCACACGCTGAACGGCCGCCAAATAGGCGTCGCGGCGGAAGTTCGACTGCCATGAGTTCACCGAGGTGGAGGAACAATTCTGTTGCAAAGGTGGACGTGCAAGCGACGCCGCTAGTTCATCGGCTCGCTGGCGAGCGCGCCTGCCGCGACGTGTGGCGTCCTGCTCCGGCCATCCGGCCGACACGATCCAACACCCCTTCTCGTAATGATCGTAGGCGAGCACCACGTCGTAGAAATTGAGGATCGATTGTGGAAATCCTTGGCCCTGTGTTGCGGG
>NZ_JBFUES010000317.1:0-7373 GCF_056403875.1 Bradyrhizobium sp. P2_E8 | reverse complement strand
GAGCCAGGTCGACGCCTTCGAAACGCTGGTCCTTTCCTCCCTCGCCCTTCACGATCACGTCGCTGCGGGGCAAGGCCTTGAACTCTCCTTCCGACAGCGCAATCGTCGTCTGCACGTCGCCATCGATTGTCAGATAAACCGTGGCTTGCGCCGAACATGGCCGTGAGGAAAGCTGCGCCAGACACACAAGGACGACGGCGATCGCCCAGGTTCGCGTCACAACCTTGCCTTTGCACCACGCGAAAGATGATGTCATGCGAGCGTACCTGCTTGAACAAATACAAACTATACTAGTTGACTGCCAATCTTACAACCTTTGGATAGCACGGTCCATCTCATGGGATGCGAGCCGTCTCCGTGGGCCCAATCGGTGAATGCTCCTGCTCGCGTCAAGCGCGAAAAGATCGACGCTTTTGAATTTCCGCTATACGATGTGCAAATGCGGCGCTAAGACCCAAGTTCACGTCGAATCTTCGCTCCACCGGATTTAGTCCGAGCGCCACCCCGGGGCTCGCTGCGCCCAGGGGCGGCACGACGCTCGCGCCATGCGGACCACTCAACGCGCTTGGGCTCTCCGACAAGGATGAGCTGGCCGGGATCGGCCTTCTCCGTGAACACCACTAGATTGGTGGCGCGCCCGGCCCTCCCGACTTCAATTGCAGAGTTTAAAGGGTGCGGCTGCCGCCGAGGTCACAGCAGCTGGGTTGTTCTGCGAATGCTCCCATCGAGGTCTCATGGACGTCCGCTCTGCCCCGATGACGACCAAAGTCCGCAGCTCGCCGGATAGACGCGATGTGCCACCAACCGACTTTGAGCGCCTGCAACGTGAGCATGGATCCTGACCGTGCAAGCTTCCGAGCGAGATACAATGATGGGCTGCGAGGCGTTTCTCGGTCAGGCGCCTTCGGAGCAGCTTGATCGTCAGCAACCCGCCATGTGAGATTTGGTCATGAGCACTTTTCCTCCCGTCACTCCGGCCCGTACCCTTCTAAATATCTTGAACCCAACCCGTGCGCAAATGCCGACGGATGCCATGGCCGACAAGGCGATGGTGGATTTTCTTGCCGACATAGCGATGCTGGATAGCAAACACAACCGCCAAAAGCGCCGTACCCAAGACCAGCTTGCCGAGCAGGTTTTCCGGTGCAGCCCGACCTTCGAAGACGAAAGAGCCCTTACCGGGTGTCTACGATATCAGCTCAGGGTAGCGTTCGAAGAGCTAACTATTCTTGATCAGGAAATGCGAAAACAGAACAATGGATCGATCACCTTCGTGGTGCTCTCGAGGTACGGCAGCATCATCCGGGACTACTTGTTTGACCTGCGCGAAATCCTCAGTTTCCTCCAGCGGAAGGTGCCGGGTTGGACTTTCTTTCAGGGTGGAAAGAGTTCTGGCGTCAGTAGCTGGGAGGTCTACACCCTAGCGCGCGGTTTGGCATTGCAGTCGGCACGTACGGGAACGGGTGTGTCCTTCGATCACAAAACGGCGCAAATCGCCTCCATCTTTGTTCTGCGACAGGCGATGGAGCTTCGCTTCGAGCGGCTGATCTCGGTCTATCCGACCGACCACAAGGGCAAGCCGCCAAGGCTCAGGCACGGCTTCCATCAGGAATTCATAGCTGCGAACCCGCAATTCTTTCGGGCAAACGGCTTCCAGGTAAAGGGGCTGCGGCACCTCTACGACTGGTGCAGTGAGATTGTCCATCAGGCTTACCAGCCTTACACATGGCAGATATCCATGGCACTGCGGCGCGGCGGTGAAATGCTTCATGCACAATCGGCGCCGATCGGTCAGGCTTGGTCAATCTACAACGCTGTTCAGATCATTGGCGTGGAAGCAATGCAGACTGCCTACGAAAATCACTTCCTCGCCACCTATGGCCACGGCACTTGGCGGTTTACTCGTGAGCACCCGGAAGCACTCGTCCTAGACTGGCGTCAAGACATGGCATTCACCAGTGATGTCTGCAGGCCGGTACTCAATCGTCCCAATCTCGCTAACCGGATCAAATTGCACATCAGGCAATTCCTGCGACTAAAGCGTTGAGATGCTGCGAAAGGCAGACTTAAGGATCGCGTGGCGCTGTTTAGGGACCTCCCCAAGCGAACCGACCTTCTCAGCTCTCGTGACGGGGCGACCACATCCCGTCCGCGGCAAAGGCTGCGCAGAATCACGTCTGACCTCGCTAAAGTCTGACATTCGATGCCCCAATGACACCTGTCGTTCCGGCATCATTGTTCTGCTGGAGCAGAGAGCGAAGTGCTCCGGGCGAGCTATCCGCCCCCATCTAGGCACGATGCAAAGAGGTCGATAGCAGGCACCCCAAACTTCTCGGGACATTCACCACTCTGAATGGAAACGTATGGACTACGTCCCTTTAGCAGCTGCCGAACTTCCAATTCACCGTAGGTCAGTCGAGCCATGTGGGTGCTCAGGCTCTTCCCCGAGGCGTCGGCACGGGCCAAGAGCTGTTCAACGATGTCCCTATCGGGATAGCGTTGCTCCAAATCAACAGCCAAGTCGATGTCGCCGACCTCAGGCGCATCACCAACATAGGAGCCGAACGCACGCACCCGCTTTACCCGGAAGACAAGCTCATCCCGCTCGTTGATTTCGGTGACACGGGCGAGCATCTCCCTGACTAGGACATCCGCTTTTGCCCGCGTGATCCGCTTGACGAAGCGGGCCACACATAGGCGTGAACCAAGGATCGTAATGCCGAACTGGGAAGGCGTCTGGCGCTCGCCCGTTGGTCCTTTCGGCTCAAGAAATCCGGCGGTGACCATTGCTTGCAGGACCACCTCGGCCGAAGGGGCATTGAGGCGAAGGTCAGTTTCGACAGATCCAGCGGTGATCGTGCATCCCGCAGGATAGCGCCGCAGGAAATCACGGATTTTGATCAAGGGAAGCCCGGCTAGGGTGTCGCTCTTGCTTACTTGCATGCTCTCAGGATCAATTCGGACGGTTATCGATGCCGCCAAAGGCGTGGAAGACTGTGCATCCGATCTGCTCGGATTAGCGCTCTCAAATGGCGGACGCGACAACATATCGATTGTCGTTGCAAAGGATACTAAGCCCCTATGATCCGTCCCATTTGTACGCCGCAGCTACCTAGCAGCCATACCCGAGCCCTTGATTTCTATCTTGCTGGAGACGTCTACGATATCTTATTGCCCCAGACCGATCATGGTTCGGGGCGGAGGCATGAGCGGCAAGGAAAAAAAGTCTCGGATCGAGGCATTAGGGTCGCCAGGCAGTCGGAAAATCCCACGTGTGGCGAAGCGCCATCGCAAGAACCGGGGCATGCCACCGCCCGCGACGTTCGATATCGAGACGCTGCCGGGCAGCTCTAATTTGACGGCTTTGGAGGCGGCCGCGGTCATCCGGCGCACGCCCGGAGCGCTCGAGCAGTGGCGGCGCGATCCGAACCACCCGCTGAAATGGCGCTACGTCGATGGCCGCCCGCTCTATCGTGTCGATGCGGTGCGCGACTATTTGGCCGGATGCGATAAGACCACTAAGCCGCCCCAGCCGCATAATGCTCGCGGAGGCGGCCCAGCAACTCGGCCTTGATGGGGTCGAGCGGATTCGTCCGCTGCAACCGCACGACCTTGCCGGCCCGTTTCGCACCGACCAACTCAGCGATGTAATCATGAGCCGCTTCGAACGCCATCTTGCGGATGATCCACTGTTCGTCGTGATTGTAGACCTGATCGATTCCACGCGGCTTTTGCCCGACACACAGCCGCTGGATTTCGTTGTCGTAGCCGCAGCGCGACATGATCGTTCTCAAGCTGCGCCTTAAATCATGCATGGTGAACTTGGCGACACCCGCTTCCTTGATCAGACGGTTGACCATCTTGGTGAAACCCGACATCTGGCCGCCCGTTTTCGGTGACGGGAAGACATAGTCGGACGTCGCGCGCTGGAAATGTTTCGCTGCCGCAAGTACCTCATCAACGAGGTGGGTGCGCGGCACATCGTGGTGCAGGCCCATCTTGGTCCATTCCGCATCGAAGGTGATGCGGTCATCCATGATGTGCTTTCGCCACTCGATCATGGTTGGCTCGCTGCGGCGCGGGCCACCGAGCAGGCACATCCGTGCTAATTGCCCAAAAGCCCCGAGCTTGCCGGATGCGTGCCAGACCTTGATGATCTCCTCATCGATCAGTGCGCGGCCCTTCGTTCGGCGCCCGACCCTCTGCGCACGGGTTTCCTTGGGCGCGCGATAGCCGGCGAGCACGTTCTGCTCGACGTAACCTTCACCGACACACCATTCGAGGAGTGTGTGCGTGTGCTTGCGCAAGTCCTTGGCCGCGCCGCGCTTACCGGTCTTGGTGATCTTGTCCACTGCCGCCATGATTTGCCGTCGCGTCAGCTCGCTGATAGCGAGATCGAAATGATCCTTGAGACCGCGTCGCAGCGCCGACATTGCTGGTTTCCAGTTGACGACCTGGCGTCCGGTCAAGGACGTTTCGTAGGGGCCATCTTCAATGATCAGGATCGCCAGCGTCGTGCATTGCTTGTCGGCGAGCTTTTGCCGCAGTACCTCGCGCTTGGCGTCGTTCGGATCCACCCCCTTGACCACCTCGGCAGCGGCGATGGTTGCGGCCTGGCGTGCGGCCTTCTCGTTGAACTTGGGCCATGCGCCTAGCGTCTTGCGTTGGGTGCCTTTCATCCCAGGCTTGGTGAACATGTAGACCCAGGTCCGGCCACCAGTCGCGCGCATCCTGATCGCAAGCCCTGGCTGCTCTGTGTCGTGGAGATAATGCTGCGACTTGCCCGACGGCAGCGTGGACACACGGATCGCCGCGTCAGTGAGCTTCAGGTGGTTCTCGGGCCTAAGATCTTTACCGTTCGTTTCCATCGATCCTGCCCTTCTTCCTTGTGCCCGGGGCACATCGAGGGGAGACCCAAAAACGGATCAGAAACCGTTCCCTTCGCGTTCCCAGCTCTGGTGTGCCCCGAGGGAAAAACTCACCGAGGGCACAGCCAGGGCATACAAATTGTAGCAAGGCCTGCTATGGCCCGTTGTGGCCCCATATGGCCAGAAATCCCTGATGCGCAAGGGTTTTTAGAACTTCACTATGGCCAAATTTGGTTGGCTGTGGTCTACGGATTGTGGTTCACACGGGAGAGGTCCAAGGTTCGATCCCTTGTGCGCCCACCATCCATCCTCCTGAACCCTGCCGGTTGCGGATGATCTTGGCGGCTTATCGGTACGGTCTCGTCAAAAAATCGAAAAACAACCCCATGCACAGTAGCCGACATCAGTCGGATCAATGGGTTACGCCTTTTCCGAATCCGCTTGTTCCGTCGGGCAAGACACGGGCATGATGGGAGCATCCGAGGAGTTAGTTCCTGAGCCCGTCATTGCGAGCGCAGCGAAGCAATCCAGAATCCCTCCGCGGAAAGACTCTGGATTGCTTCGCTGCGCTCGCAATGACGGAGCAAGAGAYGAGACCGCGCCGGTTCACGGGCACGCAAGCGTCAAGCCACCCGAGCCGGCCGCAAGGCCGCATAGAGGCCGACGAGGGTCCCGATGGCGACCAGCCCTGCCGCCAGCAGCAGCTGCAATTCCCCATCATCGGTGGCACCCACGGACGACACAAGTCTGGTCACGACGACGAACAGAATGCCCACACAGGCCGCTGCCCCCATGCAAAGATGGGCGAGCTCCCGCGTCAGGTTTCGGCCGAGAAGTCCGAGTGCGGTGAAATACATCGCGCAAGCGTTGGGATGAACGAACAGGGCGACGCGCGCGTAAGGACCGTAGGCGTCGAGGAGGGACTCACACCGGTTCAGCGCCGCTCTTGAGGCAACCCGCTGCAACAGCGGTCTGAAGAAACGAGCCTGCCCGTAACTCAAGACGGCGCCCGCAATGATGGCCAGCCAGGCCACGATGAAAACGGAGAGATCCGCAGGCTTCGGATTGAGCGCCACGGACATCAGGATGAGGGCGGTTCCGGGAAAATAGCCGAAATACGGGAAGACCGATTCCAGGAGCACGCAGGCGAACATGAAGACCAGAAACCATGACGAACCGGTCGCGCCATGGACGATGGCGTTCAAGTCGAAGAGGTCAGTCTTGTACAGGACGAGGTACATGCACATGGCCAATCCGGCCAGCGCATAAAACGGCAACGCCCCCGACAGAAACCGTCTCATCCAACCATCGGGCTTTGTTGCGCGGGCACGGCGGAGACCATCGATATCAGGACAAGACAAGGAAGACGCATGGATCATGCTTTAGGCGAATGAGCTTGCTCCTGTCGATAGCAATCCTCGCCTCACCTGCGCCCCCCTACGCGATCGACAAAATCTCGATCTCCTGCGTCCCCGACCCCACGACATCGCCCACCGCCTTTCCCATCAGCGACCTTGCGACCGGCGAGACGAACGAGATCGAGCCGGCCTTCGGGTCGGCTTCGTCCTCGCCGACGATGCGATAGGTCTGCACGCGGCCGTCAGGGCGGCTGAAAGTCACCGTGCTGCCGAAGGCGACCGTGTCGGTCGACACTGGTGTGGGAATGACCTGCGCCGTGCGCAGCCGTTCCGTCAGATAGCGGGCGTCGCGCAAGGGGACCGCCGACTGCCGGCGCTTCTCGTTGACGTCGTCGATGGCTTGCGCGGCCTCATAGGCCTCGCGCGCCTGTTGAAGCTGGGTCTGCAATGCCTGCAGGCCGGCTTCGGTCACGAGGTTCGGATGAGGCGAGATCGGCCGATCCGGCAACAGCGTCTCGGACGCCGTCTCGGCGCTTTCTTCCTTGGTAAAGGCAACGCTCAATTCGTAGATCCTGTCGAACTGTCTTGGCCAACGGCGGCGCGTCCGCTCACGGGCGATTGCCCGGACTATATCTCAAGTTGGACGAAACGGCGCAGCTTGAAGACGAGGTCCGGCATGGCCTGGCGGAACCGCGTCGCGTTCTGGAACGTGGTCGAGAACGGCGCGAAGGTGATCATCGCGTTCCAATGCCGGTAGCCATAGACCGTGACCGAGACGCCGGACGTGGGAAAATCGTCAAGTTTGCGCAACTCGCCGAGCACGAGATCGGCAATCGCTTCCGCGGGCAGCAATTGCTTGCCATCCGGTGTCGTGGCGATCTTCGCGGGCGGTTCGACCGGCTTGGTGACTGCCGGCGCGGCATCGGAGGCATGATCATCCGGCTTGACTGGTGCCGCAGCGGGGATCGGCGCCTCGACCGGGTCAAATCCATTCGTCGGCGCTGTTGGTGGACCTTCGGTGAGCGGCGGCGGTGCGACGATGTCTGCGCGCTTGCCGCCTCCCAGGATGCTGCTGATCATGGCAACAAGGCCAGCATCCTTCACGTCGTCGCTCATTACTTCCCCCGGCTTTGCCCTACTCTAGCAC
>NZ_JBFUES010000316.1:0-7378 GCF_056403875.1 Bradyrhizobium sp. P2_E8 | reverse complement strand
TCGTGCTGCTGCGCACGCTGGTGATGGGCCTGATCGGCGGCGCCGTGATGGCGCTGATGCCGCTGGTCGCGCGCGACCTGCTGCATGGCGGTGCGCAGACCTACGGCATCATGCTCGGCGCCTTCGGCATGGGCGCGGTCGTCGGCGCACTCAACATCCACGAATTGCGCAAACGCATGAGCGGCGAGTCCGCAATCCGCGCCTGCACCATCTCGATGGCCTTTGCGATGGCCGCCCTTGCCGTGAGCACAGAACCGGTGCTGACGGCGGCCGCGCTGGTGCTGGCCGGTGCGGTCTGGATGGCCGCCGTCGCGCTGTTCAATATCGGTGTGCAGCTCTCGGCACCGCGCTGGGTCGCAGGCCGGTCGCTGGCGGCGTTCCAGGCCTCGATCTCCGGYGGCATCGCGATCGGCGCCTGGGGCTGGGGCCATCTCACCGACTATGCCGGCGTCGAGGTCGCGCTTCTGGTCGCGGCAGGCCTGATGCTGGTCTCGCCGCTACTCGGGATCTGGCTCACGATGCCGCGCGTCGGCGCCCGCAACGAGGACGCCGAGGTGCTCGCCGATCCCGAGGTCAGGCTGTCGCTCACCGGCCGCAGCGGACCGCTGGTGGTCGAGATCGAATACCGGGTCGCCCAGGAGAACGCGCGCGCCTTTCACAATGTGATGCAGGACGTGCAGCTCTCCAGGCAGCGCAACGGCGCCTATGGCTGGTCGATCGCGCGCGACATCGCCGATCCCGAATTGTGGACCGAGCGCTATCACTGCCCGACCTGGTTCGACTATCTGCGCCAGCGCAACCGCTCGACCCTATCGGAGCGCGCGCTGCATCAGCAGGCGATCGATTTCCACGTCGGCCCCGAGCCGGTGCGCGTCCGCCGCATGCTGGAGCGCCCGTTCGGCTCGGTGCGCTGGAAGGAAGAGACGCCGGACCGCGCAAGCGACGAGGTGCTGCCCGTGGTCGCGGCGGGGAGCAGCACGTAACTCTCGTCATTCCGGGGCGCGCCGTCAGGCGCGAGCCCGGAATCCATTTCTCAGGAGATTGCCGCTCGATGGATTCCGGGTTCGCGCTTCGCGCGCCCCGGAATGACGATCACTGCCCGTGATCCGTCAGCACCTTGTCGCAGCCTTTGCTCAGCCGCGTGCGATTCTGCTTGAGGCAGGCGAGCACAGCCTGGTCGCCATTGTTCATCACGGCGCGGCAAAAGCGCGTGACGTCGCGCGCGCAGGCGTCGTGTCCGGGCTGCTGTTGCGCTGATGCGCCAGATGCGCACAGGAGAAAAGGAACGATCAAAAGAAATCTGGTCATCGCGTAATGCCTCTTACCCGGAAGAAAGTGCGGGGGAAGCTAGTGCGACGATCCCGGAGCCGCAACGGCTTTATTGGCAGGAGGCGTCTTCGACGCCGCGTGGCCCCGGCTTGACGCCGGGGCACTGCGCGAAGGGAGCTAACCGACGCAACGATCGCTGTGTTGCTCTTACTGCTTGTCCTGGGCGTCAGCGACCTTGCGTGAGGCGCCCTTGGCGAGGTCCTTGTCCATCACCGCGCGGCAGCCGGCGCTCAGGTCCGAGCGATGCTTCATCATGCATGCGGTGATCTTCGGGATGTTGGGGATTTCCGACGAGCACAGGCGGAAGGCATCGCCGGTGCACATCTGCTGCGCTTCGGACGAGAAGGCGAAGCTCGACGTCGTCGAAACGATCGAGACGATGGCGGCCAAGCCCAGAGCGAGGCTGGTGTCGCGGATCTTGCTACTCGAGGACTTGGCGGTAAACGACGTGGTCATTTGAAGCTCCCATTGGCACCGCAGGAAGCGGGCCTGTTGTTGATGGGAACTACGATGCTCCAGCAAAACAGTTTCCACTGTGATGATGGTCACGGGGCAGGCCCCAACTGTGACTTCGGTCACATTGGCGCACCCCACTGAAAATCCGGCGCAAACGCCGTCGTGTTGGTGTCACGTTAACTGTTCCTTCGCATTAATGGCTCGTCGCGCGGGAAATTCCGCAGGTTTGGTTGCGTAATTGGAAAGAGTAGCGATGCGTAATGCGTTGGGCCTGATGCTGGCCAGTGTAGTTGCGGCGGTCGTGATTGCCGCCGGAGGTTGGTTTTATTATTCCTCGCGCGCCGATCAGGCCGCTCCCAAGACAATGGCCGCCCGTGCCGCCGATCAGTTGCCGGCACAGGCGAAGCTCGCCGCCAAGGATGACGTCGAGACCACCGCGGCGCTCGCGGGCAAGCCGGCGGCAGYCGCCCCGGCGCCAGCGCCCGCTCCGGCCATGCCGGTTCAGCAGAGATCGACCTGCGCCAATCCGAACGCCCTCGGCGTTTCCCGCGTGGYCGAGATCGACACCACCGACGGTCCCGGCTTCGGCTTCGAGCACTTCAARCAGTTCGATTTCCTCACCGACAAGGAGGTCGTGCTGACCTTCGACGACGGTCCGTGGCCGGTCAACACGCCCGCGGTGCTGAAGGCGCTCGCGGATGAATGCACCAAGGGCCTGTTCTTCTCGGTCGGCAAGCACGCGACCTACCACCCGGAGATCCTGCGCCAGGTTCTGGCCCAGGGCCACACGGTCGGCACGCACACCTGGTCGCATGTCAACCTGAACAGCAAGAAGATGACGGAGCAACAGGTCAAGGACGAGGTCGAGAAGGGCTTTAGCGCAGTGAGGTTCGCGCTCGGCACCAACCCGGCGCCGTTCTTCCGCTTCCCGCAGCTTCAGCACAATCCGGCGATGGTGACCTATTTCGGCACCCGCAACGTCGCGATGTTCTCGACCGACATCGATTCCTTCGACTTCAGGAAGGGCGCCACGCCGGAGAAGATCGTCGAGACCGTGATGGGCAGGCTCGACAAGCTCGGCAAGGGCATCATCCTGATGCACGACTTCCAGAAGCACACCGGCGAAGCCATGCCGGCGCTGCTCGCGCGGCTCAAGGCGGGCGGCTACAAGATCGTGCAGATGAAGGCCAAGACCACCTTCCAGACGCTGCCGGAATATGACGAGGCGCTGCTGAAGGACCTGAAGGTGCCGACCTCGAGCGCGCGTCCGATCGGAAGCGTGGTGCAGACGGTTTCGCAGTAACGCGTTCGACCAGATCGAAAACTCTTGCATGATGGCCGGGCTTGTCCCGGCCATCAACGTTCCTGGGCCTGCGTGGAAAGGTCATGGATGCCCGGGACATCTAGCGCGAAGACGCGCTTCGCGCTTTTGCCCGGGCGTGACGGCGAGGGCGGGCGCAGCGCCTGCTTACCAGTAGATGCCGTGGCGATGCAGCTCGCTGATGATGCGGCCTTCGGTCCAGGTGCGCTTGTGCTTCGGCTTGTTGACCTTCGCCGTGGTCTTCGGCGCAGGCTGCGTTGCGATCGCGGCGGGCGCTGACGTCGTCGCGGTTGCGGCGGGGGCCGGTGCTGCGGCAGGCGCAGGGGGCGAGATCGCCGGCGGACGATCGACATATTTCGGAGCGTCGGTGACGGGTGCGGCTTCACTCACTTGCGTCGCCGCGGCGATTGTCGCCGTCGCTTGCGGCGCCGCGGCCTGTTCGCTCGCCGTGGCCAGCGAGAGGCTGCGTGGGCCGGCCGCCTGGGCAGATGCCGAAGCCAGGACCATGGCGGCAACCAGAATGATCTTGCGCATGTGAAATCTCCCCGTGTTGGCGTGACGGGGACGCTACGCGAGAGACACGCGACACTATGTGATCGCAATCACGCAGGCGACCGGACGATCTTGAACCCGCGCACGCACATGCCAGCTGTTAGGACGCTTGTCTGCGACGATCGGATGAATTCGGGGCGCTGGTGCCGCAAGAGGGATTCGAACCCCCGACCCCGTCATTACGAATGACGTGCTCTACCGACTGAGCTATTGCGGCGAACCTTGCCGGGGCCCGGGCGGTGCCGGCCCCGATACGCGCGCTCCTGATATCGGGCATGGCCCGAATTGGCAAGAACAAGCGGGATGCGAAATGCGGCTTAGGCGCCCCAACGGGACCAGAATCCGCGCCAGCCGCCGGCCTGGGCCTTGGGCGTGCCGATTTGTTCCGTAAATTCATCGCTTGGGCCCTCGTCATCGATGCCGGGATCATCCGGGGCACGGACGATCGGGATGACAGCGGGAATCGGGGCGGGTGCGGGCTTGCCGAGGTCGGYGCGGGTCCGGAACACGGGCGTTTCCGCCACCGGCGCTGCTTCGGCCGGCTCGGGGGCCGGTTCAACCGGCTCGGTGGGCGTGACGACGGGCTCTGCCTTTGGCTCTTCCTTGGCCGCCGGAGGTGAATTGTCCTGCTCGGCCGGGGCCGGTGCAGCCGGAGCGGGTTCCATCGGGGTGTCATTCGCAGGCGCCGTGACCCGTTTCGGCGGTGGGGCCGCAAGCATGGCTTCCTCGAAGGCCGAGGACTCGATCAAGTCGCCCTTGTCGGAAGGAAGGCTCGCGACCGGCGTCTGCCACTGGAAGGCGTCGAGGCGGCCGGTGACCGGGGAGACCGGGCGCCAGCGATCACTGACATAGCCGTCGGCGGTCCAGACCGGATCGTGGCGAGCGCGCACCGCGCGCAAGGTCCAGGCGCGGGCGCGGCCGCCGTCGCCGTGCTCGGTGCGCTCGATCTCGGCCATCAGCAGTGCGACGCGCTGGGTCGGATCGTTGACGTAGGGCGCCAGCACCGCACGCGCGCGGGCAAACTCGGAGGCATCGATCGCGGCACGTGCGAGCGCGAGCTGGCCTTCAATATGGCCGGCTCCATCGGCAGGCGTCTTGGCCGCAAGCGTCTCGATCCGCTGCAAGCGCTGCCGTGCGGAATCGCCGATCCTCACATGTGCATAGGCCTCGGCCAGATCGGGATGCGGATTGGCGAGCCAGGCGACCTCGACCAGCTTCATGGCGCGGCGCACCTGATGCGCCTCGCTCTCGAATTTTGCGGCGAGCACGGCGGCCGGCACCAGGGTCGGTGCGAGCTTGATCGCCTCCATCACGCTCTCGCGTGCGACGTCGCGGTCCATCGTCTCCAATTCCAGCGCGCGTGCGGTGAGCAGCACGCCGCGCTGGCGGCGATAGGCCGGCTTGTCGATCAGGCCCGCGGACAGGTTCGAATCGAGGATCGCGAGCGCGCCGCTCCAGTCGCCGCGCGCGCAGCGGAAGCCGAGCACGGCATGCGAGGCCCAGGTCGAGGACGGCGACAGCTTGATCGCTTCCTCCGCGATCATGACGGCGCCGACCGCATCGTCGGCGCGCTGCGCCTCGATGAACAGGCCGCGCAGGCCGAGCAGCCGCGTATCCTCGCGCTCGGCCATGGCGCGGAAGGCGCGCTGCGCCTCGCCGCGATTGCCTTCGAGCTGCGCCGACTGGGCGTGCAGCAGCAGCGCGAGCGGATCGTTCGGCGCATGCCGCCGCGCCGTCTCGGCGTGACGGCGGGCGAGCGCGGTATCGCCATGACCGATCGCGAGCAGGCCGTGGGTGATGGCGTGGCGGCCGCGGGCGTGGCGCTTTTCATGGCGGCGGCGGCGCAAACGCCCCGGCGTCCGCCAGATCGTCGTCAGGATGCTCCAGACGAGCACGACGGCCGCGGCAAAGAGGCCCAGCAGGAACACGAACCTCGGCAACGTCGTTGAGGCGCGGAAACCGCCCGCGGTCAGGACGAGATCACCGGGCTGATCGGCAACCCAGGCCGCGCCGGCCGCCGCCAGCGCAATCAAGACGAGGAAAAGGACGATGCGAAGCATGACGATCCCTATACGCGCTGATTATTGCGCGAAGCTTTATTGAGCAGGCTTGACGAGATCCGCCATGGCATCGTCGGCGAACTTGCGGGACGCGGCGAGCGCGGCATCGCGGGCATTGGCCTTGTCGAGCCAGGCCTGCGCCGGCGCGCGATCGGCATCGGGCAGCGTCTTCAACTCGCGCCGCGCCTCGACGAAATCATTGCGGAGCGCAGCAGCCGTCACCCGCGCCACGATGGCGCCGCGGTCGTTGCCGACCCCGTCGGTCCGCTCGATGCGGACGAGTTTTGACGCTCCCGCCTGGAGACGCTCGACGATGCCGGTGCCGCTGGACTGGGCATCCGCCGGCGGCGACAGCTTTGGCACGATGTTGAGGAGCTCGCGGCTCAGCGCAACCGGTGTCGGGATGCCCGACGATGCAAAGGTGTCGAGTGGCTTCAGCATGTCGGGCTTGGCCGCCAGCGACCGCGCCGCGGCGAGCTGCGCCTCATAGGGATCGCCATGGCGCACGGCGACGTCGAGCAGGGCCGCCGCCACCACATGGCGCAGCGGCTTGTCGTCCATCGTCTTGGCATCAGCGATCTTCTCGCCCTGCTGCGCGAGCTCGGCCCGCTCCGTCTTGCTGGCGCGCTCGAGCTGCGCGATGCGGTCGTTGAGCGCGGCAAGGTCAGGCGAAGCGGCGCCCGGCGCAGATTTCGCATCGTTCAGAGCGCTCGCGGTCTTGTCGGACTGCGCGCGCAGATTGGCGATGTCGCTGCGCAGGCTGCCTGCGGATTTTTCCAGCGCATCGATCCGCGCCACCATGGCCGGGTCGGCGGCGGGCTTGCCAGCCCTGGCTTCAACCGCGGCAACGCGACCGTTCAAAGCGTCGACCGTCGCGCTTGTCACTTGTGGCGCGGCCGGCGGCGCCTGCACGGCGGGCCAGCCCAGCATCCAGCCGACCCCGATCACGACGGCCGCCGCCACCGCACCGGAGAGCGGTGCAATGACCCACGGCGAAACCGGAGGCGACGCGGGAGCGGCCGCAGCCTGCGCCTCGGGGCGCTCCGGCTCGGCGTCGGCCTGCTCGGATTTTGCCTGCTCGGGCTCGATGTGCTCGCTCGCCGGCGAAGCCTCGGGCTCGCCCGCCACCTCCTGCGGCTGGGTCGAGACTTCGGTCGCCTCGAGGTCGATGGTGGTCGGGGTGCGCTTGGCACGACCGGACTCGGGGGCCAATCCTGCGTCTTCAGGCTTGTCGTCGGCCATCGTGACGGTTCCTCACACTTCCATACCTTGCGCGGCAAAGGCCCTTGGACGGACCCGATCGCGTCGGATTCGGCCCGACCTCTTACGCCAAACGGGTGCGCAAAGCACGCTCCAAGGTGTCAAATAAGGCATTTTCGTCCGGCTTCGCGGCTACCAGAACCTGCGACGCACCGGCATCGCGCAGCACGCTGGCGACCGTCTCGGACAGGCAGCATTGCGGTATGGCCAGCGCCGAGATTTCGACGCCTTCGTCCCGCGCTGCATCCAGAAACGCCCGCGCGCTGCGCCGGGAATAATGCAGCACAGCCTCGATCCCATGCGCGGCGAAGCCCTCGCAGACATCGCGCGGGAGAATCTTGACCGGCGCCATGCGATAGGTGGTCTGCGTAACCACGTTGAAGCCTTCGGTGCCGAGTTC
>NZ_JBFUES010000315.1:0-7383 GCF_056403875.1 Bradyrhizobium sp. P2_E8 | reverse complement strand
ACGCCGAGCACGCCGGCCCGCAGCATCTCGGCGATGAACGGCGCCTCGTTGCAGGCGAGCGCGAGGCCGGCCGCCAGCACCGCCGGCAGCTTGATGCCGATATGCGGCAGCGCGTCGTAGGCGAACACCATCTGCAGGATCAGCGGCGTGCCGCGGAAGATCACGGTATAGGCCCTGGCGATCGCCGCCAGCAGCCAGAAGCGGGAGAGCTGCATGCCGGCGAGGATCAATCCGAGGATCAGTCCGCCGCCGAGCCCGAGGGCGGTCACCTCGAGGGTGAGCTCGATGCCCTCGAGCAGATACGGCATGCTCAGGTAATGGAAGAACAGCGACATCAGTCGACCGTCATCGGAGCGGGGCGATTCTTGTTGAAGAAGGACATTCAGGGCGCGCGCTTCACCTCTCCCCGCCGGGGAGAGGTGAAGTCGGCAGCGGCCGCCCGCTGCTCTAGTCGGCCGTCAGGATGTCCGGCTCCTTGAAGTTGTTCACGTCGAGCCCATGCTTCTTCAGAAGCTCCATGTGCGTGCCGGCCTTCTGCACCTCGATCAGCGCGGCGAGCACGGCGTCACGGAATTTCGGCTTGTCCTTGGGAACGGCGATACCGACCGAATACGGGATCGTCACCGCGATCGCCTTCTCCAGCTTGTCCGGATAGGCCTTCACCGCGCTGTCGACGGTGTTGACGTCGTTGACATAGGTGTCGGCGCGGCCGGCGAGGATGGCCTGGATGCAGTTGGCGTTGTTGTCGTAGAGCTGGACGGTCGGCTCGGGCTTGCCGGCCTTCTTGCACTCCGGCATCAGGGCCTGGATCAGGGGCACCTCGACATAGCCGGTGTTTTCGGCGGCAGCCGCGCCGCACATCGACATGTTGATGCCGTTGATGCCCTTCGGATTGCCCTTGGCGACCAGCACGCCGTCGAACACCTTCGAATAGGTGATGAAGTCGGCGGCCTTGGCGCGCTCCTTCGTGGCGTAGATGTCGGAGATGACGATGTCGGCCTGTCCTGCGGCGAGCGTGGTGAGGAGTGCCGCGAACGTCACCGGCTTGTAGGTCAGCTTGAAGCCGAGGCATTCGCCGATGGCCTCGCCGAGATCGATGTCGAAGCCGATATATTTGCTGGGGTCCTTGGGATCGATCGTCTCATAGCCCGGCGTGTGCGGGTTGATGGCGTTGACGAGCGTCTTGCCCTTCCAGTCCGGATATTTCTCCTGGAGCGCGGCGCAGGCGGCGGGCGCTGCGGCCTGCGCGCTCAGCGGTGCAGCGGCGAGAACGCCGAGAGCGATGGCGGCGCCGAGCGCGACCTTCCGCCACGGCAACGCTGCGCGTGCGATCCCCCGCCGCACGTTCCGCCGTATTTGGGGCAATACCCGTCTCTCCATCTCCAGCTCCTTCGAATTGTCATGGCACTGGCCATGTTCCAGATCTCGGGAGCGAGCCTAGGTGGAGTGCGCCGGGGAAAGCTTGTCCGCGGGCGTACAAAAAATTGGACGGTGGGGGCCCGCGATTTGGGCAAGCCGCTGCACAAAAACTGTTCGAAGGCTTTGGGTGCGGCGATACGCGATTCCGAATTCGGGAGAACCAAATGATTTCGTATTAGGCCGTGGTCTGCACGATCAGGGAATCATTCGGTTAGGTTACTTGACAGAGATATGACGCGTTACGGACGCATCTACGTGCGAGGCTCGAAGCAGATCGTCGTCCTCCACAGCCTATCCGCAGCATATCCACAGGATGACTATGCCGGATTCGCGAGCCCGCACGAGCCACTTGCTGCGCACAAACTCACAGACCCGGTATGTCAGCCGCCGGCCTGATCGAACACGTTGCGGCAAGCCTCGCTCAAGCTTGRGCGGTTACGGCGCAGGCAGGCTGTGATGGCGCGGACATTGGGGATTTCGCCGGCGCAGAGCCGGTAGACGTCGGGGGTGCAGGCCCGGCGCTGCTCGGGCGTTCCCTGCTGCGCGTGAGCCGCGGAAGCAAACAGCGTCAGGAACAGCCCGACCGTCGAGGCGCGGCGCGCCCGGCTCCTCACACCCGCAAGCCGCAAGAACCTTGCCTTCATGACGAAGTCTCCTGTCTGCCCTGCCCGCAACGGCCCGCGTTGGCCGGTGTGCGAAGGGGTAGGAGAAATAAACCGCCGAGAATGTGATCTCATTCACACTGGCGGCCGGCCCGGGATGCCTAAGTTCCCGCGGGGATTTTTCAGGAATCGCTAACCATACGGGACCCGATCGCCGGATCGTTAAAATGCGAGCGATCGGGTCAATCGGGAAACAAACCGGCTTTGCGACATTGCGCCATCCGCGTTCCGGAGGGTGCGATGAGCGAAGCCGAATTCAACTTGCTGCTGGATGCCGTCCGCGACGCCATGGTCCATGACGATTTTGCGTCCGCGCCGGAGGAGGAATTCGTGCCCCGCTCGTGGAGCTTCGACGCACCGCCCAAAGCCGCCAACGACAATGAGGGCGCCTGGCCCATCCTGCCGTTTCCCGACGGCTGGTACGCGGCCTGCTGAGGCCAGCTTCAACGTGAACGGATGCGCCCGCCTGCTGGGCGGTTCGGCATCGCCACGCGCCGGGACCCGGCGCGGCCACGATCAATTCTTGACGCGCTCCTCGCCATCCTGCGGCACCCGGTCCGGTGCGGCCGGCGGAAAGATGCTGTCATAGATCGCGCGCGCCTCGCGGATCAGGCGAGCCCGCTCCAGCTCGGATTTCGGGACAAATCGAACGACGTCGCTCACTTGCTCTCCAGCTTTCAGTTCCTGATGCATCACTTCGCAGATGCGAAGTCTATGCCATCGGGCCTGAATCGCTGGTTCCCGCCAAGCCCCGGGCAAACCCGGTGTGGCGTCCCGCCTCACCCCGGCAGCCGGCGGTGAGCGGCATCGGCGGAACTGGCGCTGAATTTGATTTTTGTTGAAAAATCAGAAGCTTGTGATGGAGGCCACGACCAGAATTGAACTGGTGTACACGGTTTTGCAGACCGTTGCGTAACCACTCCGCCACGTGGCCCCGTAAGGCCGGACCAATATAGGGGATCAATGGCTTAGGCAACCGCCTTCGTCCGACTTTGGCGGCGACGGCCTCTCTTCCGATGTGGACCGAAGTCAGGCTCGCTTGCCGCGCCGGACACCGCGCCGGCGGTCCTTGACCACCGGCTTGGGCGCCAGTTCGGGCAACTCCTCCTGGACCTCACGATAGCGCGCCAGCATCCGCTCGAAACTCGCGTACAAGGTCTCGGCGATGTCGGGGCGCCGTTCGAGACCGGCAAGCATCGTCGCGGCCGCCTCGATGGTCGACAGCCCGTCCTTGCGCGGCTCTTTGCGCAGCCGTCCGTAGCGCGAGGGGCGCGACGGGTTGAGGATCACGCGCTGGCATTTCAGCATCCAGGGATTGCGCCACCACAGCGCCTTGGCCTGGCTCCAGGTGCCGTCGAGCAGCACGATTCCTTCGAGCTTGCCGAGGATCGCGCGCTGGTTCTCGGCGACCTCGCCCTTGCGGGTCAGCGCCACGATCTCGCCCTCGGCCTCAAGATCGGCGGCGCGGGCCGAGCCGAGATAGAGCACGGCCCAATGGGAGGCATTCTCGACCGGCTGCCCCAGCGCCTTGGATAGGCTCGGCCAGGACAGGCCGACGCGCACCACGGCCTTGGGGAAGTGTTTCGCGGTCAACCGCGCGGTGCCGAGCGCCCTGTCCTGCTCCTGCGGGTGCTGGAGGATCAGGAGGCCAAGGCGATTCTCAACGGGCGTGACACTGTCGCAGATGCACAGCGGCATCGGCTTCTGACAGTGCGGGCATTCGGGGATCGGGTCGGCCGGCGCGGCGGCAGTGAGGTTCGACATGGCCGCCGCTATACGCTTTGCACGGTGGTTCAACAACCTATTCCGCCGGTGCGGGCAGCGGACGCGGCCCTGATCGCCGCCGCAGGCGGTCGATCAAGAGATAGATCACGGGCGTGGTGTAGAGCGTCAGGATCTGAGAGACGAACAGCCCGCCGATGATGGTGATGCCGAGCGGACGGCGGAGCTCGGTGCCGGGCCCGGTCGCGACGACCAGCGGAATGCCGGCGAACAGCGCCGCCATCGTCGTCATCAGGATGGGGCGGAACCGCGCCTGGCAGGCCTCGAAGATCGCCTCCGCCGAGGACAGGCCGCGCTGGCGCTCGGCGTCGAGCGCGAAGTCCACCATCATGATGCCGTTCTTCTTGACGATGCCGATCAAGAGGATGATGCCGACGAAGGCGATCACCGTCAGCGGCGTATTGGTGATCTGCAAGGCCAGCAGCGCGCCGAGGCCGGCCGAGGGCAGCGTCGAGATGATCGTGAGCGGATGGGCGAGGCTCTCATAGAGCACGCCGAGCACGATATACATCGCCACCAGCGCGCCGAGGATCAGCAGCGGCTGGCGGCCGCTGGTCCTGGCGAAATCGCCGGCATTGCCGTCAAAGCTGCCGCGGATGCCTTCCGGCATGTGCAGCTCCTCCACCGCGCGCTGGATGTTCTGCGTCGCGGCCTGGAGCGGCACGTCGGGCAACAGGTTGAACGACACCGTGGTCGAAGGGAACGACTGCGAATGATAGACCGCGAGCGCGGCAAGACCGCGCGTCGCGCGCACCACGGCCGACAGCGGCACCTGCACGTCGCCCGCGCCGGCGACATAGATGCGCTCGAGGTTGGAGGGATCGACCTGGAATTTCGGATCGATCTCCAGCACGGTCATGTACTGGTTGCGCTGGGTGTAGATGATCGAGATCTGCCGCTGCGAGAACGCGTTGTTCAGCGCGTTGTCGATGTCCTGAACCCTGACGCCGAGCGCCGAGGCCTTCTGGCGGTCGATGCTGAGCGTCAGCTGAAGCCCGCCGGGATCGCGATCGCTGGAAATGTCCGTGATGCCTTCGACGCTCTCCATGCGCTTGGCGACGATCGGCGCCCATTTCTGCAACAGGTCGAGATCGGTCGAGGAGAGCGTGTACTGGTAGTCGGAATCGCTCTGCCGTCCGCCGGCACGCACGTCCTGGGCGGCGAACATGAAGAGGCGGATGCCGGGCACCGGGAACAGCGCGCGCCTGAGACGGTCGATCACGACCTGCGTCGAGACGTGGTCGCGTTCCTCCGGCGGCTTCAGGCTGATGAACATGGTGCCGCGGTTCGAGGTCGCCGCTCCCGGGCCCCCGCCTCCGCTGCCGACGGTCGAGCCGATGCCGGCCACGGCCGGATCCTGCATCACGATGTCGGCGAGCCGCTGCTGGAGGCCGAGCATCGACTGGAACGAGATGTCGGCCGAGGCCCGCGTCGCGCCGATGACGAAACCGGAATCGTCGGTCGGGAAATAGCCCTTGGGCACCTTGATGTAGAGCGTCACGGTGAGACCGATGGTGGCGAAGAACACCAGCAGCGTCAGCAGCGGAAATTCCAGCACGGTGCGCAGGGTGCGGGTGTAGAAAGCGACGATGCGCGACAGCGAGCCCTCGATCAGGCGATCGAACAGGGTCGCGGTGCCGGAGGTGGTCTGCCGGATGTAATGGGCGCAGATCATCGGCGTCACCGTCAGCGAGACCAGCGTCGAGACCAGGATCGCGAAGGTGAGCGTCAGCGAGAATTCGCGCAGCAGGCGGCCGACGATGCCGTCCATGAAGATCAGCGGGGTGAAGGCGGCGATCAGCGACAGGCTGATCGACACCACGGTGAAGCCGATCTGCTTGGCGCCCTCCAGCGCCGCCTGGAACGGCCGCATGCCGTGTTCGAGATTGYGGAACATGTTCTCGATCATGACGATGGCGTCGTCGACCACGAAGCCGACGGAGATGGCGAGCGCCATCAGCGACAGATTGTCGATCGAGAAGCCCGCGACCCACATCCCGGCGCAGGTACCGGCCAGCGCCAGCGGCACCGAGATGCCGGCCGCGATCGTCGGCGTCAGCCGCCGCAGGAACACGAACACGACGACCATCACGAGGATGGCGGTTGCCAGCAGCGTCCACTGCATGTCCAGAACGCTGGCGCGGATCGTGCTGGTGCGATCGACCAGGGTGGAAATGTCCACGCCGGCCGGGATCCATTGCTTCAGCTCGGGGATCAGCGCCTTCACGCGGTCGACGGTGTCGATGACGTTGGCATCGCCCTGCTTGGTGATCTGGATCAGCACCGCCGGCTGCTTGTTGAACCAGGCGATCGAGCGGGCGTTGCGGACGGAGTCCTCGATGTCGGCGACGTCGGAGAGCCGGACGAAATTGCCGTTGGAGCTCTTGATGACGATGTCGCGGAACTCTTTCGCCGTGCGCATCTGCTTGTTCAGCGACAGCGTCTCGCTCTGGCGCTCGCCGTTGAAGATGCCGACGGGACCAAGCGGATTGGCGTTGACGATTGCGGTCCGCACGTCGTCGGTGGCGATGCCGGCGTTCGACAGCGCAACGGGATTGAGCTGCACCCGCACGGCCGGCTGGTCGGCGCCGCTGACCGTCACGTCGCCGACGCCGGGCACCTGCGAGATGCGCTGCGCCAGCACCGTATCGGCGACGTCGTAGATCGCGCTCGCCGACAATGTCTTCGAGGTCAGCGCCAGCACGAAGACGGGCGCGCCGGCCGTGTTCGCCTTCCGGAATTTTGGCAGCGTCGGCAGGTCGCTCGGCAGGTCCACCAGCGAGGCGTTGATCGCGGCCTGCACGTCGCGCGCGGCCTTGTCGATATTGCGGCCGATGTCGAACTGGAGCTGGATGTTGGAGACGCCGAGCGACGACGTCGAGGTGATCTGGTTGATGCCGGATATCTCACCTAACCGCCGCTCCAGCGGCGAGGCCACGGTCGCCGCCATCACGGAAGGGTCGGCGCCGGGCCGGCTGGCCGAGACGAAGATGGCGGGGAAGTCGACGTTCGGGACCGAGGCGACGGGCAGGAACTCGTAGGCGACGACACCCAGCAGGAACAACCCGATCGACAGCAGCGTGGTCGCGACCGGGCGGCGGATGAAGGGCTCCGAGATCGATGCCATCACTGCATCCCCTCGGTCGCGCCCGCGACCGGCGGGCCGCCGGGTTCGGCCGGCGGCAGCGCCTGCTCGAGGCGGCGGTTGATGCGGTCGAGCGCCAGGTAGATCACGGGCGTGGTGTAGAGCGTCAGCAGCTGGCTCAGCAGCAGGCCGCCGATGATGGAGATGCCGAGCGGAAAGCGCAGCTCGGCGCCGGTGCCGCTCTCGATCGCCAGCGGCAGCGCGCCGAACAGCGCCGCCAGCGTCGTCATCATGATCGGACGGAAGCGCAGCAGGCAGGCCTGCACGATCGCCTCGTTCGGCGACATCCCCTGCCGGCGCTCGGCCTCGAGCGCGAAGTCGATCATCATGATCGCGTTCTTCTTGACGATGCCCATCAACAGGATGATGCCGATC
>NZ_JBFUES010000314.1:0-7388 GCF_056403875.1 Bradyrhizobium sp. P2_E8 | reverse complement strand
GTGTCGCAGCCGGCCAGCAGAACACTGGCCGTCAACAGCGCAACCGAAGCCAAGAGCGCGCGAGCAAGCGAACGAGAAATCAAGATGGACCCCACACCGTGCCGGGCAAGCAGCGCGAACCCCAATTCGTTGGAGCATGATCCGACCGGAGATCCGGACCCGTCGTGACGGGCTTTTTCAAACCATGCTCCAGCGCTTATGCCCTGAAGCCATTAATTAAAATTCTAACCTCTGGGTCATGTGGTCGCAACCCGAGCGGGGATCACGAGCCCGTTGGCCCAATGGCATGGTCAACAGAGACTAAATGGACGCGACTTTGGCCTTACTTGGGCCTTCCGGCCCCAACCAGACTCAGATCGCCGATTTGGGCAAAAAAAGGGTTAATGCGGGGTTACCGGGGACCGGTTTCTCGTGCCCCGGACGCGGCGCAGCGCTTCTTCAGCGGTGCGCCGCAGAGCCGGGGCCTACGCTGAAGGCGGTCTGTGGAGCCTGCTGGGTCCCGGCTCAGCGGAGCGTCACTTCGTGCCGCACCGCGTCCGGGACACAAAAACCGCACGAATCAGCCCAGTTTCCGGCCGATATCGAGGAATTTCTGCCGCCGCTGCTTGCGGATGGCGTCGGCGTCGAGGCCGTGGAGCTCCTCAAACGCCTTGGCGATGGCATCCCCGGTGGTGGCGATCATGGCGGCGGGGTCACGGTGGGCGCCGCCGACCGGCTCCTTCAGGATGCTGTCGATCACCCCGAAGCGGAGCATGTCCTGGGCGGTGATCTTCATGTTGTTGGCGGCTTCCTGCGCCYTGGTGCCGTCGCGCCAGAGGATGGAGGAGGCGGCCTCCGGCGAGATCACGCTGTAGATCGCGTGCTCCAGCATCAGCACCCGGTTGGCGGTGGTGATCGCGATGGCGCCGCCCGACATGCCTTCGCCGGTGATGATGGCGACGTTCGGYACGCCCAGCGACAGGCACGCGTCGGTCGAGCGCGCGATCGCCTCGGCCTGGCCGCGCTCCTCGGCGCCGATGCCGGGATAGGCGCCGGCGGAATCGGCCAGCGACAGCACCGGCAGGCCGAACCGCTCGGCCATCTCCATCAGCCGCACGCATTTGCGATAGCCCTCGGGCCGCGCCATGCCGAAATTGTGCCGGATGCGGCTCTCGGTGGAATCGCCCTTTTCCTGGCCCATCACGCAGATCGGCTCGCCGCGGAAGCGGCCGAAGCCGGCGACCAGGGCCTCGTCCTCGCCGAACTTGCGGTCGCCGGCGAGCGGCGTGAACTCGGTGATCAGGCCCGTGATGAAATCGTTGAAATGCGGCCGCTGCGGATGCCGCGCGACCAGCGTCTTCTGCCACGGCGTCAGGTTCGTATAGAGGTCGGCCAGCGCCTGCGCCGCCTTGTCCTCGATCCGCCCGATCTCGTCACTGATGTCGGTCCCGGAGGCCGCGAGCGTCCGCAGCTCGTCGACCTTGGAGTCGAGCTCGGCGACGGGCTTTTCGAAGTCGAGATAGCTGCGCATCTGGTCTTGCATCAACTCAATATAGGGAGGACGGGGCGAGGCGGCGAAGCGGTTTCAGACCTGCGGAAAGAAGTGTAGCTTCTTCAATGGGTTGGCTTGTGGGCTTCTGGGCCGCCCGCCAAATCAATCGTGAGGCCACGGCTCTTTCTGCGGAGATGTGGCCGAAGTCAAGGCGGTTTCGGCCACCGCTGTCGTCCCGGCGAGGGCCGGGACCCATAACCACAGGGAGAAATTTGGCGAAGACTCGGAGTGATGCGATCTTTCTGCGGGACTGACAGCGCCCCTCACCGACAGATCACGCGGTATCGGTCCCGGCCTTCGCCGGGACGACGACAAGTTATTTCTCCGCCAGCGGGTGCAGGTCGCGCACCAGGCTCTTCAGCCGCTCCTCGACCACGTGGGTGTAGATCTGGGTGGTCGAGATGTCGGTGTGGCCGAGCAGGGTCTGCACGATGCGTAAGTCCGCGCCGTTGTGCAGCAGGTGGCTGGCAAAGGCGTGGCGCAGCACGTGCGGGGAGACCAGCCGCGCCTGCAGGCCCGAGGCGACCGCGAGCTCCTTGAGGTCGYGGGCGAAATGCTGCCGGGTCAGATGACCGCTCTCGCYGAACGAGGGAAACAGCCATTTCGAGGCGGCCAGGCCGTCTTTCTTCTTCTCCGTCTTCGCGGCTTCGGTCGCGGCAAGATAATCCGCCATCGCCTGGCGCGAGGCCTCGTTCAGCGGCACCAGCCGCTCCTTGTTGCCCTTGCCGCGCACCACGATCATGCGGGCGTCGCGCTTGGCCGCCGTGCGCGGCAGCGCCACCAGCTCGGAGACGCGCAGGCCCGTGGCGTAGAGCACCTCGAGCAGGCAATAGAGCCGCAAGGCGCGCAGCCGCTTCGAGGGCGAGGCCTCCTCCGCCTCGCTCAATTCCTTGGCACGGCGGAGCATGCGGTCGACATCCGCGATCGACAGCACCTTTGGCAGGCCGCGGCCGCGCTTGGGGCCGGACAGGATCGCGGCGGGATCGTCGATGCGAATGCGCTCGTTCAGGAGGAAGCGGTAGAGATGCCGCATCGCCGACAGGCGGCGCGCGACGCTGGTGGATTTGAAGCCACGCGTGTCGAGATCGGCAAGATAGTCGCGCAGCGTTTGGGTTTCGGCATCCGCAAAAGAGTGGCCGATGCGGCCCAGGAACTCGGAGAAGTCCGTGAGATCGCGGCGGTAGGCATCGAGCGTATTGGGGCCGGCGCCCTGTTCCGCCGCGAGCATGTCGAGGAACAGGCCGGTGAGCTTGCTGTCTGAGGGCTTTGCACGCATGCCCTGGAGGCTAGCTCCTATTTCTTGAGAAACTTATCCGGCGGGATCGTCACCGTCATTTCCCGCGGCTTGGGATTGACGAAGTTCGCCAGCGCAAAGACCACGCCATAGACGATGCCGGCGATCACGGCGACGACCGTCAGGAAGCGGAACAGGCTGGGCATCGTGCAAGGTCTCGGTAAAGGTCCAGGCCGGCAAATTAACCAATGAAATCATCCAACATGTTCGCCGTTTCGTGGCAAGAGTCCTCTGGCGAGGCCCCCTTCGGGGTCGTATAGGTGGCCAAAGCAGGCCGCTTTTGGCGGCAGATCGAGCGAGACCCAGAGCGAGATCCAGAGCGAGACCCATGTCCGACGCCGCGTTGCCGATACAAGCTCCGCCTGAGGCCGACATCCTGTCGGCGCTCGGGGCGCGTTCGATCGTGCTCGTCGGCATGATGGGGGTGGGCAAATCCACCATCGGTCGCCGCATGGCGGCCCGGCTCAAGCTGCCCTTCGTCGACGCCGACACTGAGATCGAGGCGGCGGCCGGCATGACCATACCAGAGATTTTCGAGCGCCATGGCGAGGCCCATTTCCGCGACGGCGAGGCCCGGGTGATCGCGCGCCTGCTCGACGGCGGCCCGGTGGTGCTGGCGACCGGCGGCGGCGCCTTCATGCGCGAGGAGACGCGGACCCGGATCGCGGCGAAGGCGGTCTCGATCTGGCTCAAGGCCGACCACGACGTCATCATGCGCCGCGTCCGCCGCCGCGCCGATCGTCCGCTGCTCCAGACCGCCGATCCGGAAGGGACGGTGACGCGCCTGCTCACCGAGCGCGAGCCGGTTTACAGCCATGCCGACCTCACCATCGCCTCCCGCGACGTGCCGCACGACAAGATCGTCGAGGAATGCATCGAGACGCTGCGCGCGCATCTTTGCGGTGAGCATCAGCCACCTGCCGACGTTGCGAGTGCCGTACGATGACCGCGCCCCTGAAACATTCCGACCCCGTCAACGTCGGTGTCGCGCTCGGCGATCGCGCCTATGACATCGTCATCGGCCGTGGCGTGCTGGCCTCGCTCGGCGAACGGGTCGCGCACTTACGCCCCGGCGTGCGCACGGCGATCGTGACGGATCGCACCGTCGCAAAACATTGGCTCGAGCCGACGGAAGCATCGCTCGCGGCCGCCGGCATCCCGACCTCGCGGATCGTGGTCGAGGAAGGCGAGATCTCGAAAACCTATGCCGGCCTCGAAAAGGTCAGCGAAGCCCTGATCGCGGCCAAGATCGAGCGCAACGATCTCGTCATCGCGCTCGGCGGCGGCGTGGTCGGCGATCTCGCCGGCTTTGCCGCCGCGATCCTGCGCCGCGGCGTCGATTTCGTGCAGGTGCCGACCTCGCTGCTGGCACAGGTCGATTCCTCCGTTGGCGGCAAGACCGGCATCAACTCGCCGCAGGGCAAGAATTTGCTTGGCGCCTTCCACCAGCCGGTGCTGGTGATTGCCGACACCGCCGTGCTCGACACGCTGTCGCCGCGGCAATTCCGCGCCGGCTACGCCGAGGTCGCCAAATACGGCGTGCTCGGCGATGAGGCCTTCTTCACCTGGCTGGAAAAGAACCACGCCGACATCTTCAACGGCGGCTCGGCGCGCGAGCACGCGATCGCGACCTCCTGCCGCGCCAAGGCCGGCGTGGTCTCGCGCGACGAGCGCGAGACCGGCGAGCGCGCGCTGCTCAATCTCGGCCACACCTTCGGGCACGCGCTGGAAGCTGCGACCGGCTTCTCCGATCGCCTGTTCCACGGCGAGGGCGTCGCGATCGGCATGACGCTGGCGGCGCAATTCTCGGCCAAGCTCGGCATGATCGGCGAGGCCGACGCGGCGCGCGTCGAGCAGCATCTCATTGAGGCCGGACTGCCGACCCGCTTGCAGGACATCGCGGGCTTTTCGCAGGAAGGGCTTGCCGATGCCGACGCGCTGATGGCCCTGATGGCGCAGGACAAGAAGGTCAAGCGCGGCAAGCTCACCTTCATCCTGCTCGAGGCTGTGGGGCGCGCCGTGATCGCAAAGGATGTCGAGCCGGCCCCGGTGCGCGACTTCCTGAAAGAGAAGCTCGCTCACAAGGCGTGACGCGCGGCTGAACTTCGTGAAAGCGTTTTCGAGCGAAGTGGGGACCGGTTCGCGCAAGGAAAACGCGTCAAGACAAGAAACTTGAGTGGTTCATGGACTGGCTCGGATTCACCATCGTCGTCCTCTGCCTCCTGGTCTCGGCGTTCTTCGCCGCGAGCGAGACCGCGCTGACCGGCGCCTCGCGCGCCAGCATGCTGCGGCTCTCCAAGCAGGGTAATCACGACGCCGACGTGGTCTCGCAACTGCTCGACATGCGCGAGCGCCTGATCGGCGCGCTGCTGCTCGGCAACAACATCGCCAATATCGGCGCCTCCGCGCTCGCCACCGCCATCTTCACGTCATGGTTCGGCGATGTCGGCGTGCTCTACGCCACCGGCGTGATGACCGCGCTGGTGGTGATCTTCGCGGAAGTGCTGCCCAAGACCATCGCCATCAACGCGCCCGACCGCATGGCGCTTGCGGTCGCGCGCCCGATGCGGCTGACCATGTATGTACTGGGGCCGCTGCTCAAGATCGTCGAAGTCATCGTGCGCCTCCTGATGCGCCTGTTCGGCCTTGCCGGCGAGCACCAGGCCATCCTGTCGCCGACCGAGCGCCTGCGCGGCGCGGTCGACCTGTTGCATCACGAGGGCAAGTTCGAGAAGCAGGACCGCGACATGCTCGGCGGCCTGTTGGACCTGCGCGAGCTCCAGGTCTCCGACGTCATGATCCATCGCACCGAGATGATGATGATCAACGCCGACCTGCCGCCGGAGGAACTGGTGCGCGAGGTGCTGGCGACCGAATACACCCGCATTCCGCTCTGGCGCGAGAAGCCGGAAAACATCATCGGCGTGCTCCACGCCAAGGATCTGCTGCGCGCGATCCGCGCCGCCGAAGGCGACACCTCGCGCATCGACGTCTCCACCATCGCGCTGCCGCCCTGGTTCGTGCCGGAGATGCGCCCGGTCTCCGAGCAGCTCAAGGCGTTCCGCCGCCGCAAGACCCATTTCGCGCTCGTGGTCGACGAGTACGGCGAAGTTGAAGGTCTCGTGACGCTGGAAGACATTCTGGAGGAGATCGTCGGCGACATTTCCGACGAGCACGACGTCGTGGTCGCCGGCGTGCGCGCCCAGCCTGACGGCTCGGTCGTGGTCGACGGCTCGGTGCCGATCCGCGATCTCAACCGCGCCATGGACTGGCATCTGCCCGATGAAGAGGCAACCACGGTCGCCGGCCTCGTCATTCACGAGGCGCGCTCGATCCCCGATCGCGGCCAGAGCTTCACGTTCCACGGCTTCCGTTTCCGCGTCCTGCGCCGCGAACGCAACCGCATCACCGCGCTCCGTATTTCACCGGTGCCGCGCGAGGCGGAGCTGGAGGAGGCAAAGCCGAGACGGGCCGGGACGTCGTTTTGACGCACGGTGTCATCGTCCGCGCAGGCGGACGATCCAGTACGCCGCGGCTTATCGAGTGAATCTCGCCAGCAGTGTTTACTGGATGCCCCGCCGGAGCCTGTCATCGGGCTGGCCGAAGGCGAGACCCGGTGGTGGGCATGACAGCCGGATTGGCGAGCTAGGTCCCGCCTTCCCCCGGCGCCTGCGCGTGGATCGCGAGCGCGTGCACGCTGTCGGAGAGTTCCGCGGCCAGCGCCGCATTTATCATGCGATGGCGATCGACCCGGCTCTTCCCTTTGAAGGCTTGAGACACAATATAAACGCGAAAGTGCGTCTCGCCGCTCGGCCGATGGCCGGCATGGCCCTCATGCAGGTGTGAGTCATCGACGACCTGCAGACTTTCCGGCGTGAAAGCTTCCTGCAACTTGTTGCTGATAGTGTCTCTCATAGCCATGTGTGTGCCATTCAGGTGCAGAGATCGCACTCCGTTATTTGCCGGGTTCGCAGCTAATTGCAATGTCAAGACTTGAAGGTTTTTGCATTGCGTAGTCAAAGTCAGCCATGCCGATCGATTCATCAAAGTTCTTCGACTCCATCCGCGTCAAGCCGCGGGGCAAGCAGCCCGAGGTGAAGCCGCGCGACACCGCGGTCGCGTGCGAATGGGCCGGATGCCAGAACAAGGGCGCACACCGCGCGCCGAAGGGGCGTGAGAACCAGCGCGAGTACTGGCATTTCTGTCTGAACCACGTGCGCGAGTACAACCAGAACTACAATTTCTTCTCCGGCATGAATGCCGACGCCGTCGCGCGCTACCAGAAGGATGCGCTGACCGGCCACCGTCCGACCTGGAAGATGGGCGCCAATGGCGGCAAGAAGGGTGCGGAAGCCGAGATCGATATGGCGTCCGATCCGTTCAGCATGTTCTCAGAGATCAACGGCCGCGCCAACTGGCGGAAGGGGCCGGACGCCCAGCCCAAGGCCGAGACGCGCAAGGTGATGAACGCCGAGCGCAAGGCGCTCCAGGTCATGGGCCTCGGCCCCAGTGCCACGCTCGCCGACGTCAAGACCAAGTACAAGGCGCTGGTCAAGCAGCACC
>NZ_JBFUES010000313.1:0-7389 GCF_056403875.1 Bradyrhizobium sp. P2_E8 | reverse complement strand
CGCCGGAGGGTCGCCGCGAGGCGCCAAAGCTCGCCGCGTTCCGTCAGTGGATCGTTGCTGCGACGCAAAATAAAGCCTGAAAAATCATCAGCTTCCTCCTGAAAACCGATTGACCCGCCGCGCCCTGCGCGGCAAGGGGTAGGACAGATTGTCGCAGCACTGTCGCCTGCCGAGAAGTGAGTTCCGGTCCGGCCACATTTGAAGGGGAGCAACGTCATGGCCGGACCAGCAACCAATCCGCCCGAGATCAAGTCGCGCATCGGCGCGATCCTGCGCGCCACCTCAGGCAATTTCCTCGAACAGTTCGACTTCTTCCTGTTCGGCTTCTATGCCGCCGCCATCGGCAAGGCGTTCTTCCCCTCCACCAACGAGACCGCCTCGCTGCTCAACACCTTCGGCGTGTTCTGGCTCGGCGCCCTGATGCGGCCCGTCGGCGCGATCGTGCTCGGGGCGTACATCGACCGCATCGGCCGCCGCCAGGGCTTGATCGTCACGCTCGGCATCATGGCCATCGGCACCGTCGTGATCGCGTTCTGCCCGAGCTACGCGACCATCGGCATCGCGGCGCCCGTCATCGTGCTGATCGGCCGCCTGCTGCAAGGCTTCTCCGCCGGCGTCGAGCTCGGCGGCGTGTCGGTCTATCTCGCCGAGATCTCCACGCCCGGCAACCGCGGCTTCTACACCTCGTTCCAGTCGTCGAGCCAGCAGGTCGCGATCTTCGTGGCCTCGATCCTCGGCTATCTCCTCTCCGAGGTGATGCCGGCCGACACGGTGGCCGCCTGGGGCTGGCGCATTCCCTTCTTCGTCGGCTGCCTGATCATTCCCCTGATCTTCTTCCTGCGGCGCACGCTCGAGGAGACGCCGGCCTTCCTCGCCATGAAGAAGCATCCGACCGCGAGCGAGGTGTTCGCCTCCGCCCTCGCCAACTGGCGCATCGTCATCCTCGGCATGATGATCGCGATCCTGACCACGACGACGTTCTACTTCGTCACCGTGTACACGCCGACCTTCGGCAAGACCGTGCTGAAGCTGTCGACGCAGGACGCGCTGCTCGTGACGCTGCTGGTCGCCGTGACCAACTTCTTCTGGAATCCGGTCGGCGGCGCGCTGTCCGACCGCATCGGCCGCAAGCCGGTGCTGATCACCATCGCCTGCCTCGCGCTCGTCACCGCCTACCCGGCGCTGCACTGGCTGGTGGCCGCGCCGACCTTCGGCAAGCTGCTCGCGGTCGAGATGATGTTCTCGTTCTATTTCGGCGTCTACAGCGGCACCATGCTCGGCGCCCTCGTCGAGATCGTGCCGGCGCATGTCCGCACCACCTGCTTTTCGCTCGCCTTCGCGCTCGCTGCCGCGCTGTTCGGCACCTTCACGCCGTTCGCCTCGACCTGGCTGATCGAGCGCACCGGCGACAAGGCCTCGCCCGGCTTCTGGCTGATGTTCGCCGCCCTGCTCGGCATCATCGCGGCCTCGACGGTGTATCGCAGCGGCGGCAAGGCGGTGCCGACATATGATGCGGTGGCGGAGCCGGTTGCGGGGCACTAGCTCAGTGTCATTCCGGGGCGCCTCGAAGAGGCGAGCCCGGGATCCATTTCTCCCAGCATTCCTGTCGCACGATGGATTCCGGGCTCGATGCTTCGCATCGCCCCGGAATGACGGTGGGGGCCTACAGCTCCACCACCACGTAATCGCTCTCGACCTTCACCGTGACAGTCTCGGCGACATACGGGCCCTTCACCACGCTCGTGCCGGGCTCGACATGGGCCGGATAGGCCTTCACGCGGAAGCGGCGAGGGTCGCAGTAGGACTGGCCGGTGCGGATGTCGAACTCCCAGCCGTGCCAGGGACAGCGGATGATCTCGCCAAGCTTGGTGTATTCGATCTCGCCGGGATCGCTCGATTGCGCGAGCCCGATCAGCGGCCCCTCGCACAGCGCCGCGCCCTGATGCGGGCAGCGGTTCATCAGGCCGAAATATTCGCCCTTGATGTTGAAGACCGCGATCGGCCGTCCCTCGATCTCCAGGAATTTTCGCGTGCCGGGTGGCAACTCATCGACCGGCGCGATCACGTGACGCGCCATCAATTGATTCCGTAGAGCTTCCGGGCATTGCCCAGGTAAAACGCCTCGCGGTTGGTATCGCTGACGCCCGCCGGCAAGACGCGCGACGGCTCGTCGTAGTCCCAGTGCGGATAATCGGTCGCGAACAGCAGGCGGTCCCAGCCGATCCACTTGATGACGTCGAACAGATCCTCGCGCCGCTCCGGATCTTCCATCGGCTGCGTGGTCCACCACACCTGCTCGCGGATATATTCCGACGGCGGACGCTTCACAYGCGGCACTTCGCTCCTGAGCCGCCGCCAGGCCTTGTCCAGTCGCCACGCAAGCGATGGCGCCCAGCCGAAGCCGGCCTCGATCATCACCATCTTCAGCTTCGGGAAGCGCTCGAACACGCCTTCCAAAACGAGACTGGCCAGCGCCGATTGCTGGCACTGCGAATGTCCGACCATCTCCTCGATGTAATAGGAAGGCCAGCCCGACGGCGTGATCGGGTTACCGCCGAAGCCGAAGGCGTGGACGCCGACGGGAAGGCCGGCCTCTTCCGCGGCCTGATAGATCGGCCAATAGCGGCGCTGGCCGAGCGGCTCGACGTTGCGGCTGAGCAGCAGCACCTGAACGAAATTCTTGTCCCCGGCGCGCTCGCGGATTTCGGCGGCGGCCGACAGCCCGTCCTCATTGGCGACGACGATGGACGCTTTCAGCCGTTTGTCCTTGCTGGTCCATTTGTCGATCTGCCAGTCGTTGATCGCCGAGCACAAAGCGGCCGAGAGCTCGTGATTGCGGATGCCCTGCCCCGTGTTGAGCGGATTGAGCACGCCCAGCTGCACGTTGTTGGGGTCGAGCAGCTGCTTCTGCATGAAGGCGAGCGAGGAGCCCTGCGGCCCGCCTTCCGGCGGATAGGCGTCGCGGCGCGAGGCGTTGGGCTGGGCCTTCGGATAGGGCGGGCCTTCCATCATGCCCTGGTAGGCGTGCACACCGTAGACTTCGAGATGATGCTGCCAGCGTTTTGCGAGATAGGGATAGAGCTCGGTACGGGTCGCGCGGGCCGGATGGATGTCGCAATCCGCGATCGCGGTCTTGGTCGTCAGGGGGGAAGCGGCTTCGGTGCTTTCGCGGAATTGAATATTCATCGCCTTGCCTCCTCTGGCAGCGGCTAAGTCAGGCGGGGATAGGTCGCATGCGGATTGTCGATCATGATCTTGCGCACGAGATCGGGGGTGAGGCCCTGGGGGAGCGCGTCCTGGCCGTCGAACTGCCAGTGTGGATAGTCCGTGGAGAATAGGACCAATTCGTCCGACTGCATATGATCAAACAGGCGAATTAATGTCTCGGGTTCCGGCGGCGCATCAAATGGCTGTAACGAGAAGCGGATGTTGCTGCGCACAAGTTCCAGCGGCGCGCGATCGACCCAGGGCGTCTCCATCCGCACCCCACGCCAGAATTTGTGAAGCCGCCAGAGATAAGGGGAGATCCAGGAGACGCCGGACTCCAGCATCACCATTTTCAGCCGCGGATATTTGGCGAACACACCCTCGACGATCACGCTGGTGAGCTGGGTCTGGAACGCCTGGGCCTGACCGACATAATCCTCGATGTGATAGGAACCCCAGCCGACCGAGGTCGGCGGATTGTGATAGGCGGAACCGGCATGGATGCCGACCGCGAGGTCCAGCCGTTCCGCGGCCTCGTAGATCGGCCACAGCGCGCGCTTGCCGAGCGGCGTGTCGCCCATGACCAGCATCAAGACCTGCACGAAGCGCCGGTCCTGCGCGCAGCGTTCGATCTCGGCGACGGCCTTCTCGACGCTTTGCGTGGGGATCACGATCGAGCCGCGCAGCCGCTTGTCACGATCGAGCCATTCCTTCACCAGCCAGTCGTTCAGCGCGCGACAGAACGCAGCCTGCATGTCCTCGGAAAACACCATTTGCACGCCGTAGAGCGGATTGCAGATGGCATGCTTGAGTCGAAAGGGATCGAGCACATGGCGCTGCATGTCCTCGAGGCTTTCGCCCGGCTTGCCGCTTTCGGGACGCCAGTCGGGACGCGCCACGATCGGCGAGTTCTGCGGGTAGGATTGCGAAACGAGATCAACCATGCCGCGCGTCGTCACCTGATCGCGCCAATAGTCGTTCAGGTACGGCAGCAGGCTGGTCAGATGCGGCACGGCCGGATGCACGTCGCAATCCACCCCGCCGGCGATCAGGGACGCCATCACGTCTCCTTCACATTTCCTCGTCACGTCTTCTCGCGAGCGGACAGGCCGCTCCGCCTTGTGTGCGCCATTCAAGCAGGCCTGACCGTCGCCCGCAACTCGGCCAAGGCAGCCAGCTTATGCTAGGAAGGTTGAGCTCGGTTGCGAGGGAATGAGAGGTTAAAGGGATGAAAGAGCTCGTCGGCATTGCGGAACAGGTCGCGGCCCAATTGATCGCGCGCAAACAGACCATCGCGGTGGCGGAATCCTCGACCGGCGGCCTGATCGCGGCCAGCCTGCTCGCGGTGCCCGGTGCGTCCGCCTTTTTCCTCGGTGGCGCCGTGGTCTACACCCGCGATGCCAGGCGCGTGCTGATGGATATTTCGGACGAAGGAATGAAGGGCTTCCGCTCCTCGTCGGAGCCCTACGCGAAGCTCCTCGCCGAACAGATGCGCAGCCGCTTCAATTGCGACTGGGGCCTGTCCGAAACCGGCGCCGCCGGCCCCACCGGCAACCGCTATGGCGACGACGCCGGCCATAGCTGCATGGCGGTCGCGGGCCCCGCGGCAGAGGTGATGACGCTGGAGACGGGCGGCAGCGACCGGCTTGCGAACATGCAGGTATTTGCGGCGACGGCGCTGAGATTGCTGCTGAAGAAACTGGAGGGGTGAGCTGCTGCGCGAGTGAGTCGGGACCGTCTTGCTACATAGTTGCTGTCGTGCCCGCGAAGGCGGGGCATCCAGTACGCCGCGGCTTCACGATTCAATCATTGCTGTCTCGGAGTACTGGATCGCCCGCCTTCGCGGGCGATGACAGCGGAGGATGGGGCGATGACAGCGGAAAACAAGGCGACACTACCCCCCCAAATGCCGCATGAAGATCCGCACCACATATCCCTGAAACCGCGGGGCTTCGTCGTAGAGGTCTGACGCGATCCGCTCGATGGTCTCGCGCAGCGACAGGAACTGCGCCTGCCGCGCGCTGCTTTCGGTGCCCTGCATGCCCGCGAGCTCGTCCATAGCGGCGTCGCTGATCTGACACTGCACGACCTCGCCGTCGTTCAGCATGGTGAAGCGAAAGGCCAGCCGTTCGAGATCATGACCAATGATTTTGTCGCGCGTCAGCGGCATCCAATTGTCCCGTTCGCGCCCCCGAACGGGACAATGCTGAAAATCTGGCGCGTTGTCACTATCCGCGCCAGAGGACATGGCAGTCATACGGAGCCTATCAACCAGCGCGGCGCTATGAGACGGCGACTCACCACCTTCAGTATGCGAACGCCGTGCCGGTCGGCTTATCGAGTGCCGCGGCCAGCGATCGGTACTCCTCGCAATCCGTCCCGCAGATGGATGCGATCCGGCCGAGGTGATAGAGCGCCTGCTCGCGGTTGCCCCGCTCGAGTTGCCACAGTCCGTAATATTGCCACGTCAGCACGTGGTTCGGATCGGCCTTCAATGCGCGCTCGTACCAGACCTGCGACTGCTCGTAGTCACCGAGCTTGCGGTAGGAGTAGCCGATGAGGTTGGCGACGTTCGGATGGTCGTCATGTCCAAGCGATTTCAGTTGCGCGATCGCAGCCGCATAGTCGTTGCGCTCGTAGATCGTGTCATAGGCCACGCGGTAGCCGGCCGCGAATGCGGGATCGCCGATGCTGGACTGGTTGTTGGGCTTTTTGTTCTTCTGCGTGGCCTTCGTTCCCGAGCGCTTCGGATAGGTCGGTTGGGCCGTGCTCGGCGCTGAATAGGTGCTCGCAAAAGGATCCATGCCGCCACCTCCGCCGCCACCTCCGCCACCGCCACCGCCTGCAGCATATGCCGGGGACGCCAGCACTGCCGCAAACGTTCCCAGCGCAACGAACCTGATCATCGCTGTGATCATTCCTGTCTCCTGTTTCTGACAACGCGGCCCCGGACGACCTGATAACCCTGCTGCGGCAGAGATATTCCGGGGCGCTGTGCTCACGGAGACGTTAGCGTTCGTACGACAGTCCTCTTGTCCTTTACTGAAACGCGACTTCGGCGAAACTGCGGAGCTTTCGCGAATGCAGCCGCTCGGATTCCTGCTGCTTGAGCCGCTCCAGCGCCTTCAGGCCGATCTCGAGATGCTGGCCGACGCGGCGGCGATAAAATTCGCTGGCCATGCCCGCAAGCTTGATCTCGCCGTGCAGCGGCTTGTCGGAGACGCAGAGCAGCGTGCCGTAGGGGACGCGGAAGCGATAGCCGTTGGCGGCGATCGCGGCCGATTCCATGTCGAGTGCGACCGCGCGCGATTGCGACAGGCGGCGGATCACCTCGGGCCCGGAGATCTCCCAGTTGCGATTGTCGACGCTCGCGACAGTCCCGGTGCGCATCAGGCGCTTCAGCTCGAAGCCTTCGAGGCCCGTGACGTCCTCGACCGCCTCCTCGAGCGCGACCTGCATCTCGGCCAGTGCAGGAATCGGCACCCAGAGCGGCAGCTCGCGGTCGAGCACATGGTCCTCGCGCACGTAACCATGGGCGAGCACGTAGTCGCCGAGCCGTTGCGTGTTGCGCAGGCCCGCGCAATGGCCGAGCATCAGCCAGGCGTGCGGGCGCAGCACCGCGACGTGATCGGTGACGTTGCGCGCATTGGACGGGCCCGTGCCGATATTGATCAGGGTGATGCCGCGATAGCCGGGCTCGACCAGATGGAAGGCAGGCATCTGCGGCGTGCGCGTCGGCGCGTCCCCGCTCGTCGCGCCGCCGCTCCGCGTGATCACATTGCCGGGCGCGACGAAGGCTTCGAGGCCGGCCTCGCCGGACTGAAGCCGCTGCTGGCAGAGCTGCGCGAAGGCATCGACGTAGAACTGGTAGTTGGTGAAGATCACGAAGTTCTGGAAGTGCTCGGGATCCGTGCCGGTGTAGTGATAGAGCCGCCGCAGCGAGTAATCGACGCGGGCAGCCCGAAACAGGGACAGCGGCTCGGGCACCCCCGGCTGAAGCTCGAAGGTGCCGTCGGCGATCGAATCGTCCATGGTGGCGAGATCGGGCACGTCGAACGCGTCCCGCAGCGATCGCGCCACAAGGGAATTCTCGCCGGTGGTGATGGCGGCCTCGATGTTGATGTCGCGGCGATAGGCGAAGTGAATCGGGATCGGCTCCGCCGACTCGCCGATCTCCACGGG
>NZ_JBFUES010000312.1:0-7394 GCF_056403875.1 Bradyrhizobium sp. P2_E8 | reverse complement strand
GAGCGGATCGGCACCAGCACGATGTTGTTGGCGGTGAGCGCCGTCATGCCGAAGCCGCCGATGATATAGGCCGAGCCGTCGAGGCCGGCGAAGCGCTGGTAGATCGCGTTGGTGGCGGGCAGGTTGTAGACCAGCGTCATGGTGCGCGCGCCGTCGCCGCCCCAGTCGAAGCCGAGCGAGGGGCCCTGCCAGTAGACGCGCAGGTCGCCGGCGTTCTTGGTGTAGAGCGTGCCTTCGCCATAGCGCAGGCCGGCGACGAAGGCGCCGGAGCCTTCCTCACCCAGGATATAGCCGTTCGGCAGGCCCCATTGGCTGACCGCCTTCTCGATGATCGAGGCGAGCCCGCGCGAGACGTTGCCGAAGAAGCGGTGACCGGCCGTCACGAGCTCGTCCGGCCCATAGGTGTTAGGCGTCGGGGACCGCTGCGGCGGCGGCAGGTTGGGCGGCGGCGCCTGCTGGGCGGAGGCCGGCACGATCCAGCCGACCATCGCGGCGAGCGCGAGCGCAGCAAGGCGTGATGCGAAAGTCATAAAAGAACCCCTGGTATCGAATCCGATCGCTTCCTTAACCTGACGCCAACAGGCACGGCTCTAGGTTGCGCCGAATGTCCCCTCGACTCGGATGTTATCCGCAGCAACTATGACGGCACAACGGCAGGAAGATAGCCCTTTGCGCCCCGGAATTGCCTTGATCGGCCGCCTCGTCTGCCTGCTGGCGGGCATTTGGATCGCCTGCGCATTGCCGGCCCAGGCAGCCACCACCGAACGGATCGTCGTCAATCGCTTCAGCGGCGTCGCCATCGAGGGCTTCGACCCAGTCGCCTATTTCGTCGACGGCAGCGCCGCGCAGGGGACGGCCGAGTTCGAGGCCAACCTCTGGGGCGCGGTCTGGCGCTTCCGGAACGAGGGCAACCGGGCCTCCTTCCTGGCCCATCCCGAGATCTATGGACCGCAGTTCGGCGGCTATGACCCTGCCGACATCGCCCGCGGCGTCACCATCGCCGGCAACCCCCGCTTCTTCGCGATCGTGGCGCAGCGGCTTTACCTGTTCAGCCGGGAAGCCAATCGCGACGCCTTCGCCGCCAATCCGGACCGCTTCCTCTACGAAGTCGGCAAGCGCTGGCCGGCGCTTCAGGAGCAGCTCGGTCAGTAGCAGCCGACCGCCTGCGGGTCGCCCCAGGCGATGAACTCCGGGATGATGAAGCCGGTATCCTGCCGCTGGCCGAAGTGGATCTCGCCGCCCTTGCCGTCGGTGACCTTGCCGCCGGCCGCGGTCACGACCGCGCAGCCGGCGCCGACATCCCACTCCGAAGTGGGCCCGAAGCGGGGATAGATGTCGGCGCTGCCTTCGGCGATCCGGCCGAATTTCACGGCCGAGCCGACCGTCCTTCTGACGGCATTGGGCCTGCTATCGATGAACGCTTCGCTTTTGGGATCGCCATGCGAGCGGCTCACCGCCGCGACCCAGGGCTCGCCCGGCGCCGGCAGCTTGCGGGTGTGGACCGGCTCGGCGGCACCGATGGTAGCGCCGTCAAACCTGACGCGCTCGGCGCCGCGGCCGACGATGCCGCGCCAGAGCAGCCCGAGTGCGGGCGCGCTGACGATGCCGAGCAGGGGCACCCCCTGAGTGACGAGGGCGAGGTTGACGGTGAACTCGTCGCGGCCGGCAACGAACTCCTTGGTGCCGTCGAGCGGATCGATCAGGAAGAAGCTGTCGCGGAACGGCGGAGCGGCAAGCTGGGTCCGCTCCTCCGAGAGCGTCGGGATGTCGCCCGCAAGCTGCGCCAGGCCGTCCGCGATGATGCGGTCGGCGGCAAGGTCGGCCTCGGTCACCGGCGAGCCGTCCTGCTTGCCGTCGACCCGCATCGCCGCGCGGTTGACCGCGAGGATCGCTTCGCCCGCCTTCACCACCAGCGCGGTGAGCGGCYCCATCAGGCCGGATGCGGCCGCGCCGTCGATGATCCGCTTCACCTGCATGCCTCATTCATCGGCAATTCCGTTCCTGCTCGACTGATTCGCCCCGATTGATTCGATTGGGGCTTTATGGCCGCCCCGAACCGATCGCAAGCTAGCTGCCGCAGGCTTGCGAATGTTAGAACCTGCGGCATCCGTCAAGCATGCGTGATTCGCGGCGTCCAGCGCCGCGCAATTCCAGGAACCCTCCAGGACCCCATTATATGTCTGACGCCTCGTCGCCCGCGACCACTACTGCTCCCGATATGCTCGAACTCGCCGCGCTGCTGTGCTCGCGGGTTTGCCACGATCTCATCAGCCCCGTCGGCGCCATCGTCAACGGGCTCGAAGTCCTCGACGACGATCCCAAGCCCGAGGACCGCGAGTTCGCGCTCGACCTGATTCGCAAGAGCGCCAAGACGGCCTCCGCCCGCCTCCAGTTTTGCCGTCTCGCCTTCGGCGCGGCCGGCTCCTCCGGCGCCCAGATCGACCTCGGCGATGCCCAGACCATGGCGCGCGGCCACATCGAGGACGGCAAGTGCACGATCACGTGGAATCTGCCGCGGCTGCTGCTGCCGAAGAATCGCGTCAAGCTGCTGCTCAACATGCTGGTCGTGGCCCAGCACACGATCCCGCGCGGCGGCACGCTCACGATCGATCCGATCGGTGAGGGCGAGGCGATGAGCTTTCGCATCACCGCGGCCGGACACAATGCGCGCCTGCCGCAGAACATCGCCGAGCTCCTCAGCGGCGAGCGCGGGCCCGCTGCGGATGCGCACGCGATCCAGCCTTATTATACGCGGCTGCTCGCGCAGGCCTGCGGGCTCACCGTGACGCTCGCACCGGAAGGCGCAGCCATCATCGTTACCGCTTCGTAAACGCGCGCATCGCTCGTAAGACGTTAATCCAACCTTTACGAGGCGCTTCGGCTTGTCCGGAGCGCCTTATCTCTTTGTTGGTTCCGTTCTTTTCCACATACTCAACCATTATTAAACGCTTTGCGGTGAAGCTGGCCCCATTCCGAAATGGCGCATCACGCCTCGTGCGCGCCCTCCCTGTATGAAGGCCTGTTTTCATGGATGATCTGTTGCGGGAGTTCTTGACGGAGACCAGCGAGAGCCTGGACACCGTCGACAATCAGTTGGTGAAGTTCGAGCAGGAGCCGAACAACGCCAAGATCCTGGATAACATCTTCCGCCTGGTCCACACCATCAAGGGTACGTGCGGCTTCCTCGGCTTGCCGCGTCTGGAGGCGCTGGCGCATGCCGGCGAGACGCTGATGGGCAAATTCCGTGACGGCATGCCGGTGACGGGGCAGGCGGTGACGGTGATCCTGTCCTCGATCGACCGCATCAAGGAAATCCTCGCCGGCCTCGAGGCGACCGAAGCCGAGCCCGAGGGCACCGACCGCGATCTCATCGACAAGCTGGAAGCGATGGTCGAGCAGGGCATGGCCGCGATGGCGGCCGGCGCTGCTCCCGTTGCCGAAGCGCCGCCGCTGGTGCCGGAAGCCCCGGCCGCTGCTGCGCCTGCACCCGCCAAGGAGATGACCTCTGGCACGCTGATCGACCAGACGCTGGAGCGCCCGCTGCGCCCTGGCGAAGTCTCGCTCGACGAGCTCGAGCGTGCCTTCCGCGAGACCGCGATCGAAGCGCCGGTCCCCGCGCCAATCGCCAAGGCCGAAGTCAAGGCCGCCCCCGCGCCGGCCGCGGAAGCCCCGGCGCCTGTCGCCAAAGAGGCTACGAAGGAAGCTGCCAAGCCTGCCGCCAAGGCCGCGCCGAAGAAGTCGATGGCCGACGAGGGCGCCTCCGAGGGCGACCGCATCGCCAACCAGTCGATCCGCGTCAACGTGGATACGCTGGAGCATCTGATGACCATGGTCTCCGAGCTGGTGCTGACCCGCAACCAGCTGCTGGAGATCTCCCGCCGCAACGAGGACACCGAGTTCAAGGTGCCGTTGCAGCGCCTGTCCAACGTCACCGCCGAGCTGCAGGAAGGCGTCATGAAGACGCGCATGCAGCCGATCGGCAATGCCTGGCAGAAGCTGCCCCGCATCGTCCGCGACCTCTCGWSCGAACTCGGCAAGCAGATCGAGCTGGAGATGCACGGCGCCGACACCGAGCTCGACCGCCAGGTGCTCGACCTGATCAAGGACCCGCTCACCCACATGGTGCGCAACTCCGCCGACCATGGCCTCGAGACCCCCGCCGAGCGGCTCGCGTCCGGCAAGGGCGAGCAGGGCACCATCCGCCTGTCCGCCTATCACGAGGGCGGCCACATCATCATCTGCATCGCCGACAACGGCCGCGGYCTCAACACCGAGAGGATCAAGGCCAAGGCGATCTCCTCCGGTCTCGTCACCGAGGCCGAGCTCGAGAAGATGAGCGAAGCCCAGATCCACAAGTTCATCTTCGCGCCGGGCTTCTCSACCGCGGCCGCCATCACCTCGGTCTCKGGCCGCGGCGTCGGCATGGACGTGGTCCGCACCAATATCGACCAGATCGGCGGCACCATCGACATCAAGTCGGTGGCCGGCGAGGGCTCCTCCGTCACCATCAAGATCCCGCTGACCCTCGCCATCGTCTCCGCGCTGATCGTGGAAGCCGCCGGCGACCGCTTCGCCATCCCGCAGCTGTCGGTGGTCGAGCTGGTCCGCGCCCGCGCCAACAGCGAGCACCGCATCGAGCGCATCAAGGACACSGCCGTCCTGCGGCTGCGCAACAAGCTGCTGCCGCTGATCCATCTGAAGAAGCTGCTCAAGATCGACGACGGCGCCGCCAGCGATCCCGAGAACGGCTTCATCGTGGTCACCCAGGTCGGCAGCCAGACTTTCGGCATCGTCGTCGACGGCGTGTTCCACACCGAAGAAATCGTGGTCAAGCCGATGTCGACGAARCTGCGTCACATCGACATGTTYTCCGGCAACACCATCCTGGGCGATGGCGCCGTGATCATGATCATCGACCCCAACGGCATTGCCAAGGCGCTCGGCGCCGCCGGCTCCTCGGCCCATGACATGGGCGACGAGAACGGGGCGCATCACATCGGAWSKGGCGAGCAGACCACYTCGCTGCTGGTGTTCCGCGCCGGCTCGTCCCAGCCCAAGGCGGTCCCGCTCGGGCTCGTCACCCGCCTGGAAGAGCTCCCCGCCGACAAGATCGAGTTCTCCAACGGCCGCTACATGGTGCAGTACCGCGAGCAGCTGATGCCGCTGGTTGCCATGGAGGGCGTCACCATTGCSAGCCAGGGCGCCCAGCCGATCCTGGTGTTCGCCGACGACGGCCGCTCCATGGGCCTCGTCGTCGACGAGATCATCGACATCGTCGAGGAGCGCCTCAACATCGAGGTCGGCGGCTCCAGCCAGGGCATCCTGGGCTCGGCCGTGATCAAGGGCCAGGCCACCGAGGTGATCGACGTCGGCCACTTCCTGCCGATGGCGTTCGCCGACTGGTTCACCCGCAAGGAGATGAAGCCGTCGATGCACTCGCAGTCGGTGCTGCTGGTCGACGACTCSGCGTTCTTCCGCAACATGCTGGCGCCGGTGCTGAAGGCGGCCGGCTACCGCGTCCGCACCGCGCCGACCGCGCAGGAGGGCCTGGCCGCGCTGCGCGCCCAGAGCTTCGACGTGGTGCTGACCGAYATCGAGATGCCCGACATGAACGGGTTCGAGTTCGCCGAAGTGATCCGCTCCGACAACAATCTGGGCTCGATGCCGATCATCGGCCTGTCGGCGYTGGTGTCGCCGGCGGCGATCGAGCGCGGCCGTCAGGCCGGCTTCCACGACTATGTCGCCAAGTTCGACCGKCCCGGTCTGATCGCGGCGCTGAAGGAACAGACCGCGGGCGCCGCCGGCGCCTCCGAGCTGAGCCGGGCCGCGGCGTAACCAGCGGGATCAGGAGATASGCTTATGGCCAACAAGATGCAGACCACCGAAGGCGCCATGGTCGAATACGTCACCGCGATGATCGGCGGCCAGCTGTTCGGCCTGCCGATCTCCCGCGTCCAGGACGTGTTCATGCCCGAGCGCGTCACCCGCGTKCCSYTGTCCTCGCGCGAGATCGCCGGCGTCCTCAACCTGCGCGGCCGCATCGTCACCGTGGTCGACATGCGCGCCCGYCTCGGCCTGCCCAGGCCCGAGGACGGCAAGGCGCCGATGGCGGTCGGTGTCGACCTGCGCGGCGAATCCTATGGCCTGCTGATCGACCAGATCGGCGAGGTGCTGCGCCTGCCCGAGGACGGCAAGGAAGAGAACCCCGTCAACCTCGACCCCCGCATGGCCAAGCTCGCCGGCGGTGTCCACCGTCTCGACGGCCAGCTCATGGTCGTCCTCGACGTCGATCGCGTCCTCGAGCTCGCGCCCGAGATGATGGCGGCCTGATACGGCGGCAACGCCGCCGACGGACTTGCAATTGGAAGTGTCCCCGCAAAGGGGACAGGAAGCAGAGGTTCACATGCGAACTTGTCTCGTCGTTGATGATTCCAGCGTCATCCGCAAGGTTGCGCGCCGGATCCTGGAGGGCCTCGACTTCCAGATCCTCGAAGCCGAGGACGGTGAGAAGGCGCTGGAGGCCTGCAAGCGCGGCTTGCCCGACGCGGTGCTGCTGGACTGGAACATGCCCGTGATGGACGGCTACGAGTTTCTCGGCCATCTCAGGCGCATGCCCGGCGGCGACCAGCCCAAGGTGGTGTTCTGCACCACCGAGAACGACGTTGCGCACATCGCGCGCGCACTTCATGCCGGCGCCAACGAGTACATCATGAAGCCCTTCGACAAGGACATCGTGACGGCGAAGTTCCAGGAAGTCGGCTTGATCTGAGCGACCGTCCGGAGGCTGAACGGCTCCTTCGGCGTTTGTTTTCAACTGAACCGTTTCAGTCTGAGTTGGTGAGTAATGAGTGTTGCGTTCGCAGGTAGTTCGACCACGGGTTCGTCGCGCGAAGCGGGGCCGCTGCGGGTGATGATCGTCGATGACTCCGTCGTCATCCGCGGTCTGATCTCGCGCTGGGTCGGCGCCGAGCACGACATGGAGGTCGCAGCCTCGCTGCGTACCGGGCTCGAGGCGGTCAACCAGCTAGAACGCATCAATCCCGACGTTGCCGTGCTCGACATCGAAATGCCCGAGCTCGACGGCATCTCTGCGCTGCCGCAATTGCTGGCGAAGAAGCGCGATCTCGTCATCATCATGGCCTCGACGCTGACGCGCCGCAACGCGGAAGTCAGCTTCAAGGCGCTGTCGCTCGGCGCGGCCGACTACATTCCGAAGCCGGAATCGACGCGCGAGGCGTCGGCCGCGGACACCTTCCATCACGACCTGATCCAGAAGATCCGTCACCTCGGCGCACGGCTGCGCCGGCGGCCCGCGGTTGCGAGCCCGCCGCTGGCGCCTGCGATCCCCGCACCGGCTGCGCGCGCACCGGTTGTCGCGCGGCCCGCCGCGCCCG
>NZ_JBFUES010000311.1:0-7406 GCF_056403875.1 Bradyrhizobium sp. P2_E8 | reverse complement strand
CTCGCCCTTCGGGCTTCGCGTGGCGCAGCCGCGCCTTAGAAAGACGAAGCGTGTCCGGCGTAGCTAGAGCCAAGCGAAAGGGAAGACGGACTAACTGGGACAACGTGAGCCAGGGGCCATGTGTGGACGGCTCCGGGTTGGCAAGGAGAATCTTCACTTGCGGCGTTGGTCGGAGCAGCCATGTGTTCGGCCTTTTTGCGCGGTACTCATGACCGCTGGCCATAATGCCCTCCGCGGATCAGGTCCCGATCAAAAGCACGCATTCGAAGATGCCATGGCCCATGTGGGTTGTCCTGATCGCCGGATCGACCGGCGCTGCATTAAGTGCTGTTCGCCCTTCCAACCGTTACGTCACACCCGAATGTCCGGCTGTGATCTCGTTCACGCCGTGAGAGCGGCGGGTTCCCTGTAGCGTTCGTTCCTGGCCATCATCGCCCATGCCATCCTGGCGAGCTTGTTGGCGAGCGCGATCGCGGCGACCTTGGTGGGACGCCGCGCCAACAACGCTGTGAGCCAGGGCCGATGCCGCGCACCATGGATCTTGGCATAGCGGATCACGGCGAGTGCACCTGCCGTGAACAGGCTGCGTAGGTAGCGATCGCCTTGCTTACTGATGCTGCCAAGCCTGTCCTTGCCCCCACTGGAGTTCTGCTTCGGCACGAGCCCGACCCAGGCCGAGAAGTCCCGCCCCGATCGGAAGGCCTTGGCATCGGCAACGCTCGCGACTAGCGCCGTTGCCAGCGCTGGACCGACGCCAGGGATCGCATCCAGTCGCTTGCTCGTCGCGTTTGATCGATGCCAGGCGATAATGCGCCTGTCGAACTCCAGGATCTGAGCCTTCAGTGCCCGCAACTGACTGCCGAGAGCCGCAAGACACGCACGGGCCAACTCCGGGAGGCGGCGTTCAGCTGGATCGGCGACGACTTCCAACAGCTGTTCGACACCCCTGCGCCCGACGGGGGCGACGATCCCGAACTCGGCCAGATAAGCGCGGATTGAGTTGATGACGGCAGTCTGCTGGCGAATGAAGAGATGGCGCACGCGATGAAGCATCAGACAGCTCTGTTGCTCGATCGTTTTGATCGGCACGAACCGCATGTTGGGTCTCGTGACCGCCTCGCAAATCGCCTCCGCGTCGGTGCTGTCGTTCTTCTGCCGCTTGACGTAGGGCTTCACATAGGCCGGAGGCATCAATTGCACCGTATGCCCCAACGCCCGCAACTCGCGGGACCAATAATGGGATGACGCGCAAGCCTCGATTCCCACCAGGCACGGCGGCAACTTCTCAAAGAAGGACAGCACGAAACGGCGCTTCAGCTGACGGCGTATGACCACCTGGCCGGCTGCATCGACGCCATGCACTTGAAAGACCGACTTCGCGATATCCAGACCAATCGTTGAAATTGACTGCATAGGCTGCTCCTCCGAATCGTGGGAGCTTCAAGCGGCGCCCACTCCTTGGCACTCTCGTGCCCGTGGAGGAGCCGTCCACAGCATCAAGAGCCGACATCCCGACGTTCCACTCCATGTCCGCTTAGGGTCATTCGCGACCGGGTCGAGCCGGCAGCAAGTCCGATCAATGTCCGTTTTGCCGGCGACAGCGGAAGTCAAGTCAGAGCATGAGGCCGCGCTGACGGCCGCCAAGCTGGTCGAACCCGCCTTGGACGAGTTCTACGCCACGCTGAGCAGCGAGGCTGCGGCATCGGGGTGATGACATTCTGCCTGAAAGCCGATGGCCATCCACCTCATCATTGGTGGTACTCACCCAGCTCGCCGATCTGCACGAGATGGCCGTTTCGCAAGACGTGCACCCACGCTGACCTATATTGAGTTCGTCATCCGGCCTCATCGTCGCTGAACCTTTGCGGGATTTCCGGGACCAACCTCTATAGGCTTGCGAAAACGACGGCTTTTTGCCGCGAACCGGCCCGACCATAGTGAAGTGACAGTTTGATTTTTTTGGCGCTGCATTAGCGCAAGAGAGGTCCGTTATGGACCGAACAGCTGGCAAGAAAGTCAGTTGCCATGCCATAGAGTGTCATTCGCCAGGATGGCGCCGCTGTGGCATTCTCATTGTTGCGGTGCTCTGTACCGCATGCACTCTCCTATTTGCGAGCGAAGCCAGAGCTCAATGCACGGCGCGAGATGTCCTRCAGAACCAACTAAGGCTCAAGAAACCTCCGTCAGCCGACAGGCCGCAGATCCCGATCAAATCCGCCGTCGATGTTTCCGTGTGGAGAACGATCACAATCGGGACGTTTGCAAATGTCTTTGCCCTCAGTACCGCATTGGATGCGGTAGGTTGCGGCATCGGAAACTCGGCTGGCGAAATTCTCGCACGACCGACCTTTACCCTTCGCGGCGCGAAAACAAACGTAGAGCTTTTTACGGTGTCGGCAGCCGAACTCGGCTTTAAGACCGATACTGCGTCGCTGGCGGACATTTTTGCGCGCGCCAAACAGCTGGGTTTCGGACTTGCGGCGGCAGAAGTCGGGCCACAGCTGAGGCTGCAATATTTCGACCRGCCGATCGGTGAATTTCTCATCATCGGAATGGAGCCAATCAGGACGTGGACGGGCGCCCCCATCATCTTGAATGTAGCCAATGGCGGAGCGGGACTCATTCTCATCGGCCAGGATGGCAGCGCGGACGCGCAGATCTCCGTGGCATCCCGTTTTGTATTTGTGCGGACCAATGAGGGCGCGCCTGCCGAGGAACAGGAGGCCGTAGCACTTATCCATCGCTGAATTTCCAATCGCTGAGTTTCCAGGTGTACGCAGCGGTAGAGCCAGGATCGAGCCTGAAAACTCGCGTCACTTCATCGAGCAAGAGGTTGCCGCCGATCACAAGTTTGCCGAGACCGAAAGACGCTTCGGGTGGGCCTCTCGCGTCGATATAGCCGCACCTCGGCTTGCGGGCACAAAGCTCAGGGGAGTATCTGCCATGACACTAGCKTCCGTCAAAGTCGGCATGATCGCGGAGGAGACCGGAGCACTTTCGTTCATGGGCCGCGCAAACGCCAACGTGGCAAGGATGGTGGTTGACGAGATCAACGCCAATGGCGGCCTGCTGGGGCGTAAGATCGAACTCTACCTCGAGGACGGTGCAACGACCGACGCAGTCGCGGAGGCCAAGGCGGCCAAGCTTGTGTTGCAGGACAAGGTGGATGTGATCTTCGGCGGCATCTACAGCTCCACGCGGCAGGCCATCAAGGGCCCCGCCGTCGTGAAGGGCAGGACGCTCTACATCTACCCCGAGCAATACGAAGGGCAGGAATGCGACCCGCTGATATTCTGCACCGGCCCGGTGCCGGCGCAGCAGCTCGACCCGCTCATTCCCTGGCTGATGCACAAGACCGGTGCCAGGACATTCTACCTGCCGTCCGCAGACTACATCTGGCCGCACGTGATGAACGAGAGGGTCCGCCAGCTCGTCACCGCCAATGGCGGCCGCATCGTCGGCGAGGAATACCATCCCCTCGATCACATGGAGTACGACGAGACAGTTGCGAGGATCATGTCCAGCGGCGCGGACGTGGTGTTCAACACCATCGTTCCACCCGGGGTCGTGCCCTTCTTCGCGCAACTCCATAACGCCGGTTTTCAGGACCGCGGCGGGCAGTTGATCTGCACCTATTTCGACGAGAACCTGCTCGGCCTGCTGCCCGCGCCGCATGTGGAAGGCCTCTACGGCTGCCTCGACTTCTACCAGAGCGTCAGCGATCCCTTCAGCAAGACGCTGCTCGGCGCGTACGACAAGCGCTATCACGGCAAGGAGCAGTTCACGGGCGGCAGCGCCTGCTCCGGCCTCTACCGTGGGATCAAGCTCTGGGCGGCGGCCGTGAACGAGGCCGGCTCGCTGCGCCAGGAGGACGTCATCGCTGCGCTCGATCACGCGGGGATCGCCGAGGGGCCGGGTGGTCCGGCGGAGATGGTACCCGGCCAGCACCACGTCCGCATGAACATGTATATCGCCCAGGCGAAGAGCGGTCGTTTCGAGATCGTCGAGAGCCTGGGGGCTATCGCGCMGGACGAGGCGATGGTGCCGTCCGTCGCGGAGTCCGGCCGGAGGCCAATGGCGTAGTCAGCCCACCAGGTAGGGAGCGTGAGATGAATGTCCGGTCTCCAGTCAACGAGAGTCTCCTGAGCCAGCGTCTCGCCGCGCTCGAAGCGGCAAGAAGCTGGGCACCGAATGTTCTGCCGGAGCTCGAGCGCTTCATCCGGACCGCCGACGACTATGATCTTCTTCGCGTCAACCCCATCCAATACGGCGGCGCCGTCCGCATGTCCGAAGCGGACGCGATCGAGCTGTTCGTGCACGCTGCCAAGGTGGGCCTGTTCGATATGGACTGGCTGCTGATCTGCGCCTATTGCCCGCAGGTCGCCGGCAGCTTTCGCGAGCTCGACCAGGTCCATCCACGCTTTCAGTGCGCGTTCTGCAACGCGATCAACGATGTGGCGCTGGACGACTACATTCAGGTCGCATTTACGGTCTCGAGCGGCGTCCGCGACATCATATTCCGCCATCCCGAAAGGCTGTCGGTCGAGGATTTTTACCTGCGCTACAACTTTTCCAAGGGCTTCATCGCTCCGCACGGAATGACGCACCAGCAGCTCGTTGCTGCGCTCTCACGGGGATTCGCCGATATCGAGGCTCATGAGCACCGCAGCTTCGACTTCGACGTCACAGCTGGCCGTTTCGAGGTGCTGGATTTGAGCCACAAGCTCCTTCTGGTCTTCTTCGCGAACGGGGAGCCGGCAGAGCCGCAAGGGACGCTGGTCCAGCTCGAGTCGGGTCGCTTCCATGTGCCGGACCGGCCGACGGCACCGAAAGACATGGCCCTCGGCGACGGACGCTTTTCGTTCCGGCAGACGGCCGATCTCAGCCCAGGCAAGCACACCATCCGGATCGAGAACCGCACCGACGATCGCGGTCGCTTCTGGTTCGTCCAGTATCCCCCAGGTTTCGCGCCCCATCTGGTCGAGTATGAACCGTTTCTTTCCGGCAAGCGGCTGCTGCTCACCCCGAGCTTCCGCGAACTCTACAAGGCGCAGCTGGTGGATGAGGGCGAGAGCCTCAACATCTCGGACATGACGTACCTGTTCACCGATCTGAAGAAGTCGACCCCGCTGTATGAAAGCGTCGGTGACGTGAACGCGTATTTTCTGGTTCGCCAGCACTTCGAGATCTTGAACAGGATCATCCGGGAACGATCCGGCGCCATCGTGAAGACGATCGGCGACGCAGTCATGGCCGGCTTCGAGCGTCCCCAGGACGCCGTTCACGCCTCCATCGAGATGGTCGAAGAGCTGTCGCGATTCAATCGGACCGCTTCGCGGCCGCTGGGCCTCAAGGTCGGCGTCCACAGGGGGCGGGCGATTGCGGTGAATCTCAACGACCGGATCGACTATTTCGGGCAGGACGTGAATATCGCCGCACGCGTGCAAGGTCTCGCCGATGTCAACGAAGTCTGCATCAGCGCAACGGTGATGGAGGCACCGGGCGTCGCTGACATCGTCAAATCACGCTCGGTGTCGTGCAACTACGAGAACCTGAAGGGGGTCGGTCAAAAGATGGAAGTCCATCGCATAACAATCCCGCCGGCGCAGGCATGAAGGACCGCAAGGGCGACGCTCGCGGGGCCTACACCACCGTCCTGTGCCGCGCGATGCAGGTGCGCAGCACCTCGTCCATGGGCTTGCCCCACCAGTCGTTGGAGAAGATCTCGATCTCCGAATAGCCGGCAAAACCCAGCGCTTCGACCGCTTTGCGCACCGATTTGATGTCGATGACGCCGTCACCCATCATSCCGCGGTCGTTGAGGATGTCCCTGGTCGGCACCAGCCAGTCACAGACGTGGAAGGCAAGCAGGCGATCCTTGCCGGCGCGCGCGACCTGGCTCATCAGCTCCGGGTCCCACCAGATGTGATAGACGTCGAGCGCGACGCCGAGCATGCCGCTGCGGCCGGGGTCGAGACGATCGCAGATGTCGAGCGCCTGCTTCGTGGTGTTCACGCAGGCACGGTCGGCTGCGTAAGCCGGATGCAAGGGCTCGATCGCCAGCGGCAACTTTGCCTGTTTGGCGTAGTCGAGCATCTCTGCGAGCGCTTCCTCGACCTGCCCGCGCGCCGCCACGATATCCTTCGAGGCCTCGCTGCCCGGCCGCGAATATTGCGGCAGGCCGCCGACCACGAGGACGATGCAGGACGCGCCCAGCGCCTTGGCCTCGTCGACGCAGCGCCGGTTGTCGTCACGCACCTCGGTGCGGCGCGATGCGTCGGAGGTGAACATGCCGCCGCGGCAATAGCCTGACAGCTCGAGCCCGGCATCACGCACCGCGCGGGCGGCGCGATCGAGACCGACGGCAGCGACCTGGTCGCGCCAGGGATCGATGGCGCGGATGCCATGCTTTGCACAGGCGTCGATGATCTCGACGAGGTCACCCTGCTTGCGGACCGTTGCCGTGTTCAGCGACAGCCAGCGATGGTCGGACGAAAAATCGCGCATCAGGAGTCCAGTCCGTGCGAGGCCAGCACGGTCTTCATCCGCCGCGTCGCCAGCTCCGGATTGGCGAGGAGACCGGCCTGGTCGGCCAGCCGGAACAGCTCGGCCAGATGCAGCATCGAGCGCGCACTCTCCTGCCCGCCCACCATGGTGAAATGATCCTGATGGCCGTTGAGGTACGCCATGAACACCACGCCGGTCTTGTAGAAGCGCGTCGGCGCCTTGAAGATGTGGCGCGACAGCGGCACCGTCGGCCCCAGCACGTCGTGGAAACCGGCCTCGTCGCCGGCAGCGAGCCGCGACAGCGCGTAAGACGCCGCCGGCGCGATCGCGTCGAAGATGCCGAGCAGCGCATGCGAGAAGCCCTGCTCGTCGCCGGCGATCAGCTCCGCATAGTTGAAGTCGTCGCCGGTATACATCTTGATGCGCTTGTCGAGGCGGCGGCGCATGTCGATCTCGCGCTGCTTGTCGAGCAGCGAGACCTTGACGCCGTCGACCTTGGCGGCGTTGTTGTTGATGATGGCCACCGCAACATCCATGGCCTTGTCGAGGTCCTTGGTACCCCAATATCCCGTCAGTGCAGGATCGAACATGTCACCGAGCCAGTGGATGATCACGGGCTCGCGGACCTGGGACAGCACACGGTTGTAGACCTTCGCGTAGTCGTCGGCGCCGCGACCGAGTTTTGCCAGCGCGCGCGACGCCATCAGAATGATGCGCCCGCCGACCTTCTCGACCGCCGAGACCTGCTCCTCATAGGCGCGGATCACGTCGTCGAGACCCCTGGCATCCTCGACCGCGAGATGGTCCGTGCCGGCACCGGAGAACACCAGCGCGTTGCGACGCCTGGCAGCGCCGACCGAGCGCGTGATCAGCTCCAGCGAGGTCGGCCAGTCCAGCCC